>JBEGMC010000015.1:0-22989 GCA_041183265.1 Bacteroidota bacterium | reverse complement strand
GTGATTCAAAATATATGCCTTGCTTGCAGAATCTGTCTCCAGCAATAAACTATCCTGCGCATTTGAGGAGGCAGCCCAAACAAGCAACAGAACAAACAAGGAAAGCACTCTAATCATGACATGTAAAATTAATCCTTTCAGCCTGCATACTAAAACATTGTAGAGAATCCAATGTGAATCTTCGATGTCTTGACACCAAATGCCTGCTGTTCAGCTTTTCCCAGCGCGTATGCCAACGTAAACAATCCGGTTTTTGTCATCACATTCAATCCCAATCCCGCTCCAACATATTTATTTGGTTCTTTTTTTTCCATGATGCTTTTCTGAACCAGTGCCATATCGATGAACCCGAAAATATTCGAACTCCTGTCTAATAAATACCGGTATTCGAGTGACCCGATTGCATAGGAGGAAGCAAATATGCTCTCCTCATCAAATCCCCGCAAGGTTTTGATCCCGCCAATTTGATACAATTCATTGAGGAATAATTGTCTTCCATACATACCCGCTGCATGCAGAGATGTCTTCAATGTTGAAGTTCGTCCCAATGGATTGTACCGATCCACTTTCATGCTGAAAGTGGACTGAACCGATCTCAGCGGAATAGCATCATATAATTTTCCATAATCAAATCGATTTCCGTTCAAATCTTGTTGGATGGATAAAATGGCTTCCTGCTTTCTGATTTTTTTCAAGCCGGAGCTGATGGAGATACTCCATGCTGTACCTTTTGTCGGATTCCAGCGATCATTTGTTCCCCTGCCCACCCACTCCAGTCCCAATTGGGTATTGTTGAGATCGAGGAAAGACTGCAGATTGCGGGATTGCTTGATCAATTGTGTATCTACATAAAGCACATTGCTGATGTTTTGTTTCAATTGAAACTTGATCAGCTGATGTTGATCCAAAGCAAACTGCAATCCAACGGCTGACATCAGGTTGAGGTAACTGGAATCTTTTTTCAATAAATTGAAATCGAATGCCAGTCCAATGTTTGAGTTCAATAAAAAAGGCTTCTCAACATACATGTGCAAACGGGGTGACTGGATTTGAAGTTGTTGCCAATTCAATACAATTTGTTCTCCGTTTCCAAATGCATTGTTCAGCTCCATATTGCCATCACCGGTAAGTTGAGCCTTGCCGCCCAGCAATGGATTCGAAGGCATGACTCCAACGAGCAGGTCAAACCGGTTGCTGCGCTGTGGCTTTAGATAAAGATTCAAGGTAGATCCCGATCCGTACAAACTGAGGTCCCACGGCTTGTATTCTTGCACATACCCCAAATCCTGCAAACGCTTGGAAACCGATGCCAATAAACTTTTTTTATATACTTGTTTTGGTTGAATACCCAAGTAGCGGCTCAGAAAAACGGGATTGATGTGCATCTTCGAATCGATACGGATGCTGTCGATCTGATACAGCGGACCCGCATTGATCTTCAATACTGCATGCAATTGCTGATTGTTCCAATAACTGCTGTCAAACTGAATGCTGGCAAAGGGGTGCCCGCTTTCCTCCAACTGATCCAGTAGCTGATGGGCGAGATCCGTAAAATCAGTTGGTTTCATCATCCTGCCCGCTGAGGGTAGCAGAAGATTCCATTTCAATGCCAGGAAGGCCCTCTCGCTTTCACCAATTTTCAATTCACCCCAGGCATATTGTTGCCCCAGAAAAAAATATGCAATGTATTTTTTTTCATGTTGTACAAGTGAGTCAACCGAAGCCGCCAAATAACCCTTTGACCACAATACTGATAAACAATCGTCTCTCAGATACTGTTCAAGTGATTGTTTGTTTGAAAATTCCGAAGTTGACTTTATCAGCTCTTTCAAGGCTTCATTACCTTTGTCCACGCAAATAACCTGCAATCCAATTTGCTCCTGTGCATACAACACTTGAGAAAAAAAGCAAATGGCCAAGCATATTGTTTGTAACCGTTTCAACATCCGTCATACAAATCTACACGCTTCATCCTTACGCAACATGGCCGGCATCTACATTCATATTCCTTTTTGCAAACAAGCCTGCCACTATTGCAACTTTCATTTTTCAACCGGAACGGGCAACAGGGATGCGATGATCAATGCCATTGTCAAAGAGATAGAGCTCAGAAAACATACATCCATAGCGCCCATTGAAACCATATACTTTGGAGGAGGTACTCCCTCCATTTTGGATGCTGCATCCATCGATGCAATGATCCAAGCAGTTTATAAACATTACAGCGTCATTTCCCATCCTGAAATAACCCTCGAAGCCAATCCGGATGATATCACAAAAGCAAAAGCAGGTGACTGGAAGTCGATGGGCATCAACCGATTCAGCATTGGTATACAATCCTTTTCCAACCGTCATTTGCAATGGATGAACAGGGCACACAATGGATTACAATCCCTTGCATGCATTGAAACCATCAGGCTGGCAGGCTTTGAAAATTTCAGCATTGATCTCATATACGGAACACCCGGACAAAGCTTGGATGACTGGGAAAATGATCTTGAACAGGCGATTGGCTTGCAAATTCCTCACCTGTCCTGTTATGCACTGACGGTAGAACAAGAGACACCGCTGTTTCATTTGATCAAAAAAGGTGCAAAGGAAAATACCAGCAGTGATCTGCAGGCAGCATCATTTCAATTGCTGGTTTCCAAAGCAACCTCAAACGGTTATAGACATTATGAGATCTCCAACTTCGCCTTGCCGGGCATGGAGAGCAAACACAACAGTTCCTACTGGAACGGCAAGCCCTATCTGGGGTTTGGCCCCTCGGCACATTCCTTTCATGATCGTACCCGCAGCTGGAATATTTCCAACAATACAGCATACATCCAATCCATTGAAAACAATCAACGCAGTTATGAATCAGAAGTACTTTCTGACAAGGACCTGTTCAATGAGTACATCATGACCCATCTGAGATTGGATGAAGGCATCTCATCCAATTGGATCAAAGTCAATGCGGGAATCGATCAACTGCAAAACACAGAGCGCATGCTGTTGCGACATGAAGCAACAAACCATGTAGTAAAAACAGCTGAAGGCTGGAAACTGACAGCACAGGGAAAATTTTTGGCAGATGGAATTGCTGCTGATCTTTTTCAGATCTAGTATAAATGCTTCTCCAATTTTTCAAATCCCTCCAAGGGATCCAATCCATTCCAAAGAATTTGGTAAATGGTTTCAGCAATCGGCATCTTGGCTCCAATCTGCTGATTGATTTCCATCATCGCCTTGGAAGCAGGATACCCTTCTGCAACCATTTGCATGGATATTTTTGCAGCTTCTACACTGTACCCCTTGCCAATCATGTTTCCAAAAGAACGGTTGCGGCTAAAAAGAGAATAACAGGTAACCAATAAATCGCCCAGGTAAACAGATGCTGCATATTGGACGTCCTTTTGAGGTGAGATCGATTGCAGAAACTGTTTCATCTCTCCTGCAGCATTGGCAATCAGTACACTCTGAAAGTTGTCGCCGTATCCCAGTCCATTGGCAATGCCTGTACCCAATGCATAAATATTTTTAAGCACAGCAGCATATTGAACACCGTCAACATCGTTGCTGGTGATTGTATTGACAAAGGGAGTTTTGAAAGCAGCTGCGATGGCATCCCTTCGCATTGCATTCTTACCTGCAAAGGTGAGATAGGATAATTTTTCTGCTGCAACTTCTTCCGCGTGACATGGACCCATCAATGCGATGAATTGTTCATCGTTTATTCCTGCACGACTCAACCACTGATTGAAAAGCAGGTTTCCCTCCGGGAGGAGTCCCTTTACCGCTGATACAATGATGAGTTCTTTGTGCAGCGAAGAAAGATCGGGTGGGATATAACCCAATACATAGGCTGATGGAACGGCAAATACAACTGCTTCTGATTGATGAAACACCTCCAAAGAGGAAGTTGTCAATTTCAAGGACTGTTCAGAAAAATAGACAGAGCTGAGGTACTTGGGATTGTGATGCCGCGTTTGGATATGATGTGCAAGCTTTTCAGATCGCACACACCAGATAACATCATGACCATTGTCGGTCAGAATTTTTACCAGCGCTGTTCCCCAACTGCCACTGCCTATGACACCAAATTTCATGGTGCAAATGTAGTGGATTCAAAAGCGAGATTATTTTTTGACCTCAAACAGTTGTTCTTTGGCAACAATCGTGACTTTCATTCCCTCCCTGAGTGTTTTGCTCACAACGCTGTAGGGACCAACCACCACTTCATCACCCACTTTGAGTCCCTCCGTGATTTCAATGTTATTGATATCCTGAATGGAGGTCTTCACTTTCACACGCTTCACGGTTTTGTCTTTTTGAACCACAAAAACAACCTCGTCCAACGCATCCAAATTTTTAACAGGCTCCTCTGCACCATTTCCACCCTCTGCAGGCTTTTCTTCTTTCTTCGAAGTTTTTGCAACCTTGCCAACAGGCAAGGTGTCTGAACGATCGCGGGTGGTTACTGCATTGATAGGCACCGACAACACATTGCTGTGTCTGTTGGTTTGGATATCTGCATTGGCACTCATACCCGGACGGAAAGGAAAACTGTTGGGCTTGTTCGGATCCATTAAATCACTGTATGAAGCAGGATCCAATCTGATGCGCACCTCATAATTGGTGACATCATTGGAAGTTGTAATGGTCGTTCCACCAGTTCCTCTGCTGGTGCTTGAAATTTGTGTGACAACACCCTTGAACTTTCTGTTGTTGTAGGCATCCACCTCAATCAAAGCAGTATCTCCGATGGACACTTTTGGAATATCATTCTCACCAACATCTACCCTTACCTCAATCACACGCATGTCGGCAATTCGCATCATTTCAGTTCCTGCCATCATGGAATTACCCACTACCCTTTCTCCTTTTTTTACATTCAACAGTGAAACAATCCCACTCATGGGTGCCACCAAACTGGTTCTGCCAAGGTTCTTATTGGCCGTCTGCAGACTTGCTTTTGCACTGGCAACAGATGCCTGCACACTTCTGATCGATTGTGTTGCTGCGGAATAGTCTGCCTTTGCTGTCAAATAAGTATTTTCAGATTGCTCATATTCCAACTTGGAAATTACTTTTTCGGCAAAAAGTTGTTTCTGGCGCTGGTATTGTCTCTCCGCCTGGTCCATTCTCGCCTTGAAAGATGCGAGTGATGCAGTTACATTCTCCACCTGTGCCATTTGCTGTGCCACTCCCGCTGCTGCCTGATCTCTTTGCGTGGCATAAATATCTGCATACACGGTTGCCAACAATTGCCCCTTGGTTACACTGTCACCTTCTTTCACATTCAATTGCATGATTTCACCAGAAACATCCGGACTGATTTTCACTTCAATCTCAGGATAGACCTTGCCACTGGCTGTTACCACTTCGATGATGTCTTTTTGTGCAACTTTTTCAACAGATACCTTCGTTCCTTCCTCCTTTCCGATTACACCTGTTTTTTTCAAAATCAACAGTGTAACGACAACTACTGCGATACCTGAAATGATCCAAATGATTTTCTTGTTCATCTTGCTGTGTATTTCTATTTATAATTTGATTCCCTGTCCCTTGTAAAACTCAAGCACTTTCATCCTGAAAATATATTCATATTGAGCAACTACTTTGTCCACTTTTGCCCTTGTGAGGTTGTTCTGGTTGGTCAACCACTCGATGGTTTGCATGACGCCTACATCGTAGCGCTTGGTTGCCAGTTCAAATGAACGTGTTGCAGTTGCCAATGCCTTTTCTCTTGCCAAAAAAGTTTGATGCGATCCAGTGGCAGAATAATAGGCAGTGTACACGTCCTGTTTCAATTGGATTTTATCTCTGTCGATATTTAACTCACTTCTTTTGATATCAAGTTTTGCCCTGTCGGCATTTGCCCTGGCAGAGCCTCCATTGAACAATGGTATGTTCAGCGACAGGCCGATACCCTGCCCAAACTGGTCCCTCAACTGTTTTCCGTATCCATTCCAGTATTCACCAAATGATCTGTTTGCAAAATTGATTGAATACGTGGGAGCATAAATGGGCAATAACCCTGTAGGCGTCTTCGCATAAGCACCGGTCGTCTGCTCACCGGTTACAGTCACGCCATTGGATGTTTTCAAGAATTGGTTGAAGTTGCTGGCCAACTGTCCGAACATCGACAACGTTGGCATCATTTGTGCACGTGCAGCATCGAGACTTTTCTCTGATGCCTTCAACCGCAAGTCGTTCACCCTGATCTGTGGTTGTGTTTTCAAGGCTGTTTCATACACATCATCCGGACGAATGGCCAAAATATTTTCAACGGGAATCTGGTCAATGGTTGGAATCACCAATTCAAAAGGAGCATCAGCAGGTAAGGTCAAGAGTGATTTCAATGCAAGCTTGTCAAGAGCCGCCTGCGCAGCTGCCTGGACAAAGGTTGCACTGTCCCTCGCAACTGTTGCCTCCAATTCAGCTGCATTCAGTTCCGGAAGTGTTCCTGCATCCACCAATTTTCTGGTGTTACGGTACTGCGCCTTTGTTTGTTCCAAAACGATTTTAGCAATTTCAATTTGCTCGTAACTCAACAAGGCCCTCAAATACAATTGAGCAATGTTGAGTCCGATGTCATTTTTGATTCTCTCAATATTGAGTTGGTCGGCTTCATAGGTCAGCCCGCTCGAGGCCTGTGTATTTTTAAGTCTGTTGAAATTGAACAGCAATACGTTGGTGGAAATATTCATTTGCTGGAACATGGCTGATCTGTCGGTAAATACGTTCGTTGTTCTGTCGAGTGTACGTCCGAATGAGAACCCATGTGTCAATCCGTATGAGAGACTTGGAATTCGTTGCAGTGTTGACTGATTGAAATTGATTTCAGAGGAAAGCGCCTGCACCTCTGCCTGCCTGACATTGATGTTGTTTTTCAGCCCATACTCCACGCACCTCCTCAAATCCCACTTGTCGCCCTGTGCTTTCACACCCAAAACCATTGATCCTGAAAGCAGTATGAATAAAAATCTCGCAAACATATACATCCATTGAATGATTGGCACCGAAAAAATTCCGATACAGATTGCAAAGATTGAATTAAATGAGGGATTATCAAAATCACTCGTCCCTTGAAACGACCGTTTACAAAGAACCTATTCCGTTGAAGCCTTCTGCGAGATCCTGGATGAGAAAGTCAGCATCCTCCAAACCGATGTACAACCTGATCAGCCTGTGGACTGGATCTTGTGGATTGAACGCATTTCTTTCCATACCTGCACATTTGGGTATGATCAATGACTCATGTCCACCCCAACTGACCGCCATCCTGAAGGTTTTCATGCCATTGCAGAACTGTTCAATTTCTTCCAGTTTTTGCGCTTTGATATAAAAGGAGATCAATCCGAATGCTTTCTTCATTTGTTTTTTAGCCAGTTCATATTGGGGAAAGGAAGGATCATGGGGGAAGATAATAGACTCCACAAGTTCTTGCTCTTTTAAAAATGCAAGCACTTTCTTCGTGGAATGATCAATGCGGTCGAGTCTCGCCGGCAATGTCCGGAGTCCCCTCAACAACAACCACGCATTCATGGGTTGAATGCCACTGCCCACGGCCAAGTATTCACTTTTAAATATTTTCTCCATCATCTGCTTTGACCCTGTCAACACACCACCCAAGGTATCGCTGTGACCACCGATGTATTTGGTTGCAGTTTGCATGACCAAATCGATGCCGAGTTCATAGGGACGTTGATACAATGGTGTACAATAAGTATTGTCAATCATGGTAACAATTCCTTTCTTTTTTGCAAATGAACCGATTGCTTCCAGATCCTGTATATCAAGGAACCATGAATTGGGTGATTCGAGAAAAATTAGTTTGGTATTGGACTGAACATGCGACAAAAACTGTGCAGTATCTGTTCCGTCAGCATAAGTAACTGTTACACCAAACCGTTTTAAAATCTGATCAAATGTATGGACTGTCCAACTGTACGGATGATGTACCGACAAGATATGATCACCTGATTGCACATTGGCCAGTACCCCCGCAAATACAGCTGCAGCACCGGAGTTGAATACCAGTGCATCCTCAGCACTGTCCAATGCAGCCAGCTTTTTCCGGAGAATATCAACCGTGGGATTCACACCCCTGCTGTATATATAAGATGACATCTCATCTTTGAAGGCAGTACGCATGTCTTCCACTGTTTCAAACCGGAAATTGCTTGTTTGCACAATCGGCGGTGCAATGGCATTGAAATAGGATGCATGGTCTTCACCAAGGTGATTGATGATGTATGATAAATCTTCGTTGTTAGGCTTCATGGGTTGGTTTCTTTCGGGTAATAAAGAAAATCAATAAGAATGCTGCCAGCACTCCCGTTGCAGTGATTGCAGTTTGGGGTTTGTCGATTGCAATGCTCGTCGCGACAAATACATAAGCTGCTATAAAGATGATCGGCAACACTGGAAATAGCTTCATGGAATAAATTTGCGTTTTATCCAAATGTTTTGTTCTTTTTCGGATGATGAAAATGGTGGCTGCAGAAAATGCCATGCCGATTGAGTCGAGAAATATGGTGAAGCTTAAAATTTTATCAAAAGTATCAGCAAAGAAAAGCACTACTACGCTGATCAACGCATATACAGTGAGACTGACAGTGAGCACATCTCTCTTCTCATCTTTCTTCTTAAATGCCTTTGGTAATATACCGTCCTCACTCATCGCATACATCACACGCGGATTGCTCAGGAGCAAAACATTTACGTAAGCCAACACAGCAATGAAAAGTAAAATGGAGAAAACAAAACTGCCGGTTTGCCCAAACATTCTCTCCGCAACGATCGCTGCGATGCCTTTTGCATTTTTCAACTCTTCAAATCCGATGACTTTATAATATGCGTAACTGACTGACAAGTAAAGCAAAATGATGACAAGTATGCCAATCAAAATACCACGAGGCAGGTTTTTCTGCGGATGTTTGACTTCTTCTCCGAAATTGATCGTTTGTTGATATCCCCCGTATGTAAATGATACAGCGATCAATGCCAGTCCGAATGACTTCACATAATCCATCCAAGTAAATTCAGTGGTTGATGGGATGAAAGTTGTTGCAGTATGTTGTGCCGGAAAAAACAATGCAGATACAATCATCAAAATCATAGATATCTTGATCAGCATCAAAATATTTTGGGTGGTCGAACTCATTCTGAGTCCGAGTAAGTTAATGCCATAAAACAATGCAATGGCTGTCATTGCAATCAATGCCTTTACAAAGTCGGAAGGAGGTTCAGTAAAAATGATTTGAGAAATGTATTCACTTCCGATCAAAGCCACACCTGAGAGAGAGGCTGCATTGGAGATGAGAATGATGCAATTCACTGCAAAGGCGATGCTGGGATGGTAACAGGTGGCAAAAATTTTGTAATACCCTCCGGTGATTGGATAGCGGGAACCAATCTCCGCATATGTCAATGCGCCACACAACGCAACGAGTCCGCCTGCCAGCCAACTGAAGAAGAAAACATTGGGCGTAATGGCAGCCCTGGCTGAATCGGAGGCAGTCCTGAAGATCCCCATACCAATCACCAGGCCAATGACGATCATGGTAATATCAAAGAGACTGAGGAGCGTTTTTTTCTTGGTTGACATGTGGGAAAGTTAGTGAAAAAAATTAGTTGTAATGGTCGAATGCAATGATGATCTTTGTACCGTATTCAGGTTGAAGGTTGCGACAACAACTTTCATTAAAAGGGAAGTTCGGTTTTATTCCGACGCTATCCCCGTAGCTGTAAAGACTGTCTGTTCAATCAGAAACCCTCTTGCTGCACACCACTGTTCACACGGGAAGGTAAAAGAGGGAGTCGAGCCAGAAGACCTGCCTGATGCAATTTGAATCACGTGCTTTCGGGAGAAGAGCCGAGATGTAAAGCCACAAGCTGATCATTTCTTTTTTTCGTTCGAAGGTTCATTGTACACAATTAAACATTGTAAAATGAACAAAAAATTTATTGCCTTGCTGCTGCTGATCAACCTGTCTGCATCAGCACAAACAGACTCTGTCAGCAATCTTGAAGAAGTAATTGTCACAGCCAACCGATTTACCCAAAAACAAATCAACACCGGAAAGGTGATGACGGTGGTAACCCAAAAAGAGATTGCATCCACTCCTTATCAATCCCTCGCTGAAGTCCTCAACAGACAAGTAGGATTATCCATCATTGGATCCAACAATGCACCAGGAACGAATATGGATATCTATCTGAGAGGAGCAGCGACGGGAAATGCACTGATCCTGCTGAATGGGAATCCGATATTTGATGCATCCACGATCAGAGCAACATTTGATATCAATTTTATTCCCCTTTCAACGATCGAGCGTATTGAAATTTTGAAAGGTGGACAATCAACGGTCTACGGATCAGATGCCATGGCGGGTGTCATCAATATCATCACCAAAAAAGAATTTACCGAGAAAAGCCAAACCAATATTGAACTGAGCCATGCATCTTATGGCAGCTTTTCCGGCAATCTTCAAACCATGGGCAAACTGAATCAATTCCGTTACATGGCAGGATATCAGCGGTTTCAATCCAATGGATTTTCTTCAGCCTTGGATACAACAGGAAAAAAAGGATTTGACAAAGACGGCATGCAACAAGACGCTGCGAATATTTGGATTGGATCAGATCTAAAAAACAATTGGAGCTGGAATCTTTCCGGAAATTGGAGCCAATACAAAAACGACCTGGATGAGTCATCTTTCCAAGATGCAAAGGATTTTACTGTCAACAACCAGCAACTCACCTTCAATGGAGGTATTTCCAAGAAAATCAATGGAGGTGAAATCCATCTCAATTACAACATGAATCAATTGAAAAGAAACTACTTGGATGATTCTCTTTTTTTGAATGGCTTCGCCAAATTCATGCAATCGGATTATGCGGGACGTGGATCTTTTGCAGAAATATATGGCAACTTTAAACTGAGTAAACACCTCACATTGTTTTCATCCGCAGACCTCAGATGGCAACAGACAGATCAATACTACTTTTCAAGATCAGCATACGGCGACTATACCACCGAGCTGTCGTCTGATTCTGCAAAAATATCCATCAGCAGCATCAGCAGTTCACTGTTGTTCAACAACGAAAAGGGAATCAATATAGAATTGGGTGGAAGATTGAATGCGCACACCATGTACGGAACCAATATCACCTATACTTTCAACCCATCATACGTTTACAACAATGCCTGGAAGTTTGCATTCAATGTTTCATCTGCTTTCAAGGCACCAACTTTGTACCAATTGTACGATGGGTTCTCCGGACAACCCAATTTGAAGCCGGAAACATCCGTGAATTCAGAATTTGCTGTCAGCTATGTAGGGAACAAAAACATCATGGTGAGAGCTGTTGGATTTGCCAGAAATACAAACAATGGGATTGACTATGATTATATCAACTACAAATACTACAACTACACTTCCAAAAGAGAAAATGGAATAGAGATCGAGGCGAGGTATCAATATAAAAAATTGAATGCAGCAGTAAATTATACCTATGTAAACGGTGAACTGACTGCTCAAAATTTTGTATACAATCCGAATACATGGGGCTATGATGCAAAAGGAGATACAACGTATCCATACCTTACACGCATCCCAAAAAATACCCTGAACATCAACATTGCATACCAAATCAATCAAAAATTACAATTGGCAGTTTTTCAAAAAATAGTTGACCAACGCTTCGAACCTCAATTCATGGCGAATCCAATTGAAATGCCCGGATTCTCATTGAGCGATGTACATGCACAATACGCCATCAGTAAAAAAATCATGCTCAACTTCGGGTTGAAAAATATTTTCAATAAACAATATCAGGAAGTGTATGGGTATGCAGCGAGGGGGAGGAATTATCTTGTAGGTGTAAGGATGAGCCTGTAGTTCGCGCTTAACAATTGACGGTTGACAGTTAACTGTTAACTGTTAACTGTCTTTCCCTTGTCCCTTTGCACAAGAAAACCTAACTTACAAGCAACAACCCACAACCCAAAACCATCAAATGACGTTCGACGAAATCCTCACAGTCTCCTTCACCCTTTTCGCGGTGATAGATATCGTTGGCTCGGTACCCTTGCTGCTCTCTCTGAAGCAGAAGATGGGTGGCATTCATGAAACGAAAGCGAGTTTGATTTCAGGTGGACTCATGATCTTCTTTCTATTTGTGGGAGAAAAATTCCTCAGCATCCTGGGTGTGGATGTAAAATCATTTGCGGTGGGTGGTTCGATTGTCATATTTATCCTGGGACTCGAAATGGTCTTAGGCATTGAATTTTTCAAGGGAGACGCCGATCCAAAATCAGGTACTGTTGTGCCGATTGCATTTCCGCTGATTGCAGGATCGGGAACACTCACCACCATCATTTCACTGCGCGCAAACTACAATGAATGGATCGTATTGGCGGGTATTGTAGTAAATGTGTTGATTGTTTGGGCAGTGCTGCATTCGCTGGATTTCATTTCGAGATTACTGGGACCAGCCGGACTCACTGCCATCAGAAAGTTTTTTGGAGTCGTGCTCTTGGCGATTGCTGTGAAGATCTTCGCCAGCAATGTCGGCGGATTGATCCGCTAGGATCACTCAGTTTCTTCCTCATCCTCCGTTCCCATATCCGGCAACATCTGCTGTGATTCTGCAGAGGGAAGTGCTTCCACATCCTTGAGTTTTCTCACAATGGCACGGTTGCGTTTACCCAGCAGCTCATCCACCGTATCGCTGGCTGTATGCAAATTCTTTTGTGCTTTTTCGAGGAGTCCACCGAACTTTTCAAACTCGGTTTTCACTGCCCCCAATACTTTCCATACCTCACTGCTGCGCTTTTGCAATGCAAGTGTTCGGAATCCCATTTGCAAACTGTTCAATATGGCAACCAATGTAGTTGGTCCGGCTACTGTGATCTTAAACTCATCACGCAACTGATCCACCAATGCACTTCTCCGAATCACCTCAGCATAAATGCTTTCAAATGGCAAGAATAAAATGGCAAAATCAGTTGTATTCGGAGGATCAATGTATTTGTCCCGAATATCTTTGGCCATTTTCTTGATGGTATTTTCGAGATTTTTAATAGATGCATCGATTTCTTCCGGGATGGCATTTTCATAAGCAGTGAGCAACTGCTCATAAGTATCTTTCGGAAATTTTGCATCGATGGGAAGATATACAACACCATTTTCATCATCGGATCTGCCAGGCAGTTTGATGGCAAATTCAACAGGCTCCTGGCTTCCTTGTTTGGTACGCACATTGGCCTCGTACTGGGAAGAAGCAAGGATTTGCTCAAGAATCATGGCCAGTTGGACCTCACCCACATTGCCTCTCAGCTTCACATTGCTCAATACTTTTTTCAAGCCACCAACATCCGATGCAATGTTCTGCATTTCACCCAACCCCTTTTGAACACTCTCCAACTGTTTGCCAACCAGTTCAAATGATTGTCCCAAGCGTTCATTCAATGTCTTTTGCAATTTCTCATCTACCGTCTCCCGCATTTGTTCCAATTTCTTTTCCGTCTGGTCAACCAATTTATTTTGCTTCTCTTCCAATTGTGCGAACTTTTCTCTTTGCAGGTCATTGAAAGATTTTACATTCTTGTCAAAGTTCTCAGCGATGTAACGAAATGCCTTTTCAATCAGGTCACGCATTTCCTTGTTCTTCTCTTCGATTTTACCAATCAGTGCTTCCAACTTCTCAGCCTGGTCTTTGCCAGTCTTTAATAATGCATCCGTCAACTCGGTTCTGTTTTCCTTGGCCAGTCGACTTGACTCTTCTCTGTTGATGCGAAAATCCTCTTTGAGCGATTGTTCGATCCTTGAAAGCGATTTCTCGAGCTCTGTAATTTTGGTATCAGCACCTGCTGATCCGCCGGATGATTTTCTGAACAATAAAACGATCACAGCTCCCAGCGTCAACGCCAATAATATAATAGTAATCATCTCCATTGAAGGCTTGTATTGAACAACAAATATCCGTAAATTCAGTCCATATAAACGATGAAAAGGCTTGCATTTCGAATGAAAGTTTTCCCCGGCATGGAGGAAGAATACAAAAGACGTCACGATGCCATCTGGCCCGAGCTTTCCAACCTGTTGAAATCAAACGGGATCTCCTCCTACTCTATTTTTTTGGATGATAGAGACGGCAGTCTTTTTGGTGTATTGAGTGTTGAGGATGAAATGTCGATGGAAGCATTGCCTCAACATCCTGTGATGAAAAAATGGTGGGCATATATGCAGGATATCATGGAGACCCATGCCGACAGTTCACCCATTAGCATCCCATTGACCGAAGTTTTTTATCTGCCATAATGATTCTATGGAAATAAACCTATACAATAAAACAGCCATCATCACAGGAGCGGGACAGGGCATTGGATTGCGGATTGCGAAAATGCTTCATGCATCAGGAGCCAATATCATCTTGAATGATGTTGATGATGCATTGTGCAAAGAGGCATCAGCGAAATTGGGCAATCGCTGCTTGGCTATGACAGGCGATTCCAGTGATCCTGCATTCATTGAAAAAATGGTGAACAAGGCCGTGGAAGCATTCGGACAATTGAACATCGCCATTGCAAATGCCGGCATTACATTGTTTGGTGCATTTTCAAATTATCCGGTTCCAGATTTTGAAAGGGTGATCGATGTGAACCTGAAGGGGACTTTTTACCTCGCACAACTTGCATCCAATCAGATGATCAAACAATCGAGTGGAGGTTCACTGCTGTTTACGTCATCCGTAACCGGACACCAGGCGCATAAAAATCTCGCTGCCTACAGCATGACAAAAGCAGGCATTGAAATGCTTGCAAAAAACCTGGTTTCAGAAATTGCTGAGCATGGAATCAATGTGAACTGCATTGCACCCGGCGCAACCCTTACAGAGCGCACTTTGCAAGATCCTGACTATACAGCTACATGGACAAATCTCACCCCCATGAAAAGACCTGGAACGGTGGATGATGTAGCCAGTGCTGCCGTTTTTTTGGTATCAGAACAGGCCAGGCATATCACTGGACAGTCACTCGTCATCGACGGAGGATGGTCTGCCATGAGTCCCTCGCCCTATTGAACAACCATGAATAATTTACATATCCAACAAGTCGGCTCTATCGTTTCCACCCTCGGTGAGGGTCCCGTGTACGATGAAAAAAGCAACAGTATTTTATGGATCGACATCGTAAACGCACTGATCATCGAATATGATTTGAACAACAACACTGAAAGAAAAATTGAAACGGGTTCCATGATCGGTTCATTCGCCATCACGGAAGATGGACATTTTATTGCAGCACTGCAAGATGGGATTGCAATCATTGACAGAAATTCTGGTATGAAAAAAATGGTTGCTGCACCTGAAACAGACATCCCATCCAATCGTTTCAATGACGGGAAATCAAGTCCCGATGGCCATTTCTGGGCTGGCTCCATGTCACTCAACGAAACAGATGCAAGCGGTTCACTCTATAGGATCGATGAAGATTTCAAGGTGGAAAAACAAGAAGGGGGACTCACCATTTCCAACGGACTCTGTTGGAGTTTGGATAAAAAATATTTTTACTTCATTGATACACCCACACTTCAGGTTGTTCGCTATGATTACTTAAATGGCAACATATCGAACAAAAAAACTGTCATCACCATCGATGCTGCCAAAGATGGGTATCCCGATGGCATGACGATAGATGCGGAGGGAAATCTTTGGATTGCCCATTGGGGTGGATGGCAGGTTACCAGATGGAACCCTCTCTCAGGAAAAAAAATGACTGCCATTCAACTGCCTGTCTCGCAGGTAACCTCCATATGTTTTGGAGGAGATGTTTTCAGTGACATGTTCATCACTTCTGCACGCAGGGGATTGACATCAGTGCAATTGGAGTCAGAACCACTGGCGGGTGCTACATTTAGAGTGCACAATACAGGCTTCAGGGGACTCCCCTTCTACCGTTTCAAAAATGCATGAAACTTGCCTCATTGAGTTAACTTTGTGTTTTCTTGGCCTCGTAGTACAACGGATAGTATAAGAGTTTCCGAAGCTCCAGATTCAGGTTCGATTCCTGACGAGGCTACTAGTTAGAATATTGTATTTTATTACAACCCATGAATTTTCTAAACTATTTCAAAGCAGGTTTTCAGGTTGTAAAAGAATTGCGCAAGCAGCAAAAGTTCAATCAGGATTTTCTCGTTAATTACTTAAGTGAACTGGAAAAGAAATACCAGGGGAACTTCAGCGAGGAACAGCTTTTCAAAATCAATCAATACTATGGACTCCTGATTGGTCCCATCTTATGCGGCAGCTACAAGATGCTGTACGATCAGGCATTCAGCGTGGAGGAACGGAAACGTGCTACACTTTTTGGCATACTGACTCCACTGGGAGATGATTTATTCGATATACATCATCTGCCCATCGAAAAAATATCTGCCCTTACATTTGAGCCGGAACAATACCAAGCCAAACTCTTTGCAGAAAATGTAGTAAAAGAGATTCAATCCGCACTGCTGCATGAAGTACCTCACAAAGAAGCGTACATCAAAGCTTCGAAAGATGTGCTTGATCTACAGGTAGCAACAACTGCACAGACCTCTCCTGACATAGAAAAAAATCAGCTACTGGAGATAACGTATCGAAAAGGAGCTGTATCAGTCATCATCTATCATCAAATTCTTTCAACAGCTGCAGATGAACAGATGATGAAGGTGTTGGAGGAAGTAGGTGGACTCTATCAGCTGGGGAATGACCTTTTTGATGTGTACAAAGACACTCGAGATGGTATTTATACCATACCCAATACCTGCAAGGATTTTAAAGAACTGAAAACTGTATTTGTCAGCAAAGTCAAATACATGAATGAACTGATCAATGCTTTGCCTTATTCAAATAACCGCAAAGAAAAATTCAAAATCATCATGAACTCCATCAATGCGAGGAGCATGGTTGCGATTGATGAATGGATTGCCTTTCAAAAGAAATACGGCGCCAATGTCAACTTGAAATCATTCGAAAGAAAAGTACTGATCATCGATATGGAAAGACCAAGTTTATTCATCAAATGGCTTTACTATATGTGGAAGTTGCCAAGATTAATTTAATCTAAGATGAGAAGCTTGTATTGTATCTTGGTTTTGATTTTCTTCTGCAACACGCATGCACACGCGCAACACTACTCAACCGATTCGGTAATATCCATTCTTTTGGATGATATAGAAAAAGATCAAATCAAAGAAAAGGGAGAATTCTTCCCGGGGATGTTTTACAGCTTCAGGGGCGCATCGGCACCACCCCACAACTATAAACCTGATTACAATATTTTTTTTACTGCCATCGGTAGTTTTACACTCAAGCATTTGATTCGCACGACCAATCAAGATCAGCAATCCACGATCGACTCCATTCTTGAGAGAAGCAAAAGAGCATTTCCTGCCTTTCAGCACAAGGACGGACTCCCCCTGTATAATTTTTGGCCAAGAGGCAGTAAAATCATGCCGCACAGTTTCATTGCACAACACATGACCCAGCAATTCAAGATCAGTGAAGATGCAGATGATACTGTGATGATCCTGATGTCACTCCAAAACAATGATTCAGCTAATACATTGCTAAAGAATAGATTGATAGCGCTCAGCAATGGTGGTACTGCAGGAAAAAAGATCAAATCAACCTTCAAGCGTTTCAGGAAATACAATGCATATACAACCTATTTGGGTTATAAGATGCAAACCGATTTTGATTTTGCCGTACAATGCAACGTATTGTACTTCATGTACAACAAAGGCTTGTTCAACAGTCACCAGGACAGTGCAACCATCCAACTGCTTACTGAAATGGTGAAGGAAAGATTGTACATGAAAAGACCAAAGTTCATATCACCCTATTATGGCCACCCTTCACTGCTGCTTTATCATTTAACCCGACTCATGGCAGCTTACCAACCAAAGGAGCTGGCGCCTTACCAATCAACCATCATCGAAGATTTGCGCCTTTTATACGCAAAAGCGAAAACCCCGGTTGAAAAAACAATCCTGCAGACTGCCTTGATGAGAATGGGTGAAAGAGCTGAAATGCCTACCGAGCTTACAATACAGGAGATTAGATTGGTCGATCAACACAAATTCTCTTTTTTTCAGGCACGACCTGCTTACTGGTGCAGACCTTTGACGAAAAGCCTGTTGCTCCATTTTGAGTGGATCAACTACAAGTTCTTTTCTCCTGCATATGACAAGATCTTATTGCTGGAGAATTTGGCGATGAGAAAGACAATCAATCCGCCAGCTGCTTCACATTGACTGACTTCAATGCCATGTTGCATCTGTAAACACCCGACTTTGCTTTTTGATCTATAGAATTTTTGTAGGGATACTCTTTCATCGAAATGGCAGTCTTGTAATAACTGATGGCTTTCGCAAAGTCTTTTCGTTGCTCGTAAATCAACGCAGCCTGCAGAGCAGATCTGGCAGCAAAATAATCACGTACATCTCGTCCGAATGCAATCGCTGCGTTGTATTGTTTGATGGCAAGATCCTGATCCCCCATCAAATCATGGTTTCGAGCAAGTCGGTACACAAACTCTGCCTTATCTGCTGTTGATTCAAAATCATCTGTAGACTTCCCCTTGAACAGATCGAGCGATTCTTTGAACATGCCTCCATCGCTCAACAACCTCGCCCGCAGCAATAATGGATGCGGCCAGGTTCCACCCTGTGCATTGCGCATGGCCATTTTATCGGCATCCGGAACCAGCGAACCTCTTTGCAAAACCATTTTCCTATATGCAGTTGCTTTTTGCTGATCGCCGCGCAGGTAGGCAATCCAACTCAGCTTTTCGTAAGCATCTTTGAGATAAAAATTGCCCTTGAACTGATTGACAAACTGGAGAAATTCTCTCTCTGACTGATCAAATTTGAGTTGATTGAGGTAACCAAATCCTTTTTCAAAATGCCAGAAAGGAACATCCGTGTATGCATCTGACTTTGCAATATTTTCAGCAATCTCCACAGAGCGCCTGGCTTGTTGATTGCCCAGGTAAAGATTGGTTGCCATATACGCATGAAGATGGTTTCGCTTGAAATCATAATCAGCTTTTTCTAAAAAATCAAGTGCTTTATTTTTATTCCCCTCAAAAATGACAACCAGGTATGGATAGACCAGCATGGCAACATTGCGGGCAATTTTATGATGGGCATCTTTTGAATGGATGTACTTGTGAACCATGGCGATTCCTCCATTGATATCTCCCTGCATGCCGATGATATTCAAAAGCCATTGATAGTTGTTTGGCACGGAGCCAAGCAGTGTAGTGAGGAGTCCGAAGTAAACCTCATTGGGACTGAAATTGGGATACTTTTTTCTGTTGTCTTTGAGATAATTATACGCTTTTCTAAAATCCCATGCAGCCTCTAGGTTTTTCTCAAACCGAATGGCCACTGCAGCCTTGCTCAAATACAGTACACCCAATCCATAATCACGAAAAGGGGTGTTTTGTGGGGCTTTCTCAAATTTTTCAATGCGTGCAGAAAACATCGGATAGGCGGTTTTGAAAACTTCTTTGCTTTCATTGAAAAAAAGCTCGTACAGATCTGCATGGCTTTCCAGCAGATCAAGACATAAATTTCTCGGATGTATTTTCCTTTCGGACTGAATCAACCGCTTGGCTTCAGGAATCCGCATAGAGGTTACTGCATCATTGATCTGCTGAATACGATCATCCCACTGAAATGAATATTGACCATGTGCAAGGGCACTGTAGAAAATATATATACAAACGAGTATATATTTCATGATGTAAAGTTAATTCTTTAGTACGAGTAAAATTAAAAGTTGAAAACCAATTTAATACTGAAGTATAATGTCTAGTTGCATGACATTATGTTTATTAGAATGATATTTTGTTAGTTTATTCTTGTGCTTAAATTCTGTTAAAGTGAAAAATTGAAGCTAATTAAATCCATATTTAATTAGCTGCATTATAAAAAATTAAAACCCACCGAAGTGGGTCATCCATAGTGGTTTTTCACAGAATTGATAGTAAAACGGGAATTGCCCAACTACTAATCTTCCATGGAATATGGACAATGTAAATTTAAATTAATATCCTAAAAATGATAAAGCTAAGTTTAGTAGTTTTTTTATCGAAGTAGTAACTTAATTCATTACAAGATTTAATAACTCCACCCTTGATCTAACACCCAATTTTCTATAAATAGTTTTCTCTCTTTGATTAACAACATAAAATGAACCCCCCAACAACTGAGAAATTTCTTTGTACGTTTTACCTAGAAGTAGATTATCAAAAACTATTTGTTGCTTTTCAGAGAGAATATTTTTTAAAATTTTCCTACGATCAAAAACAGAAGAATCATGATTATTTTGATGATTATTCTTTTTAAAAAAATGTTCTAGTAATAATTTATGTGTCAAGTCCGGACAAATAGATATTTCTTGTTTTAATAGTTTCTGAACGATTGCAATCACATCGTGTGCCTTAGTACCAACTTCAACAACTGAATTATAACCACATTTAAGAATGTCAAGAAGTTTTGATGTATCAGTGATCAAATCAAAGACAATTATTTTGAGGTTGTTATCAATATGATGAATTCTATCGAATATCTCTTCGTAGGAACCACTTACATCAACAGCCACAATGATATTTTGACTTAATCTCGAGCTAACATTTGTAATTGTATTTTTTTTGATGTGCTCTAAAAAAGAATCAAAACTTTGGAAATATATAAAATTGACAAAAAACTTCAATTCTGGTTCATTCGCTGAAATCCATTGCTTAACCAAAGGTCTGGTTATGTAAATTGGTATTGTCAAAAAAGTACGGTTTTAAAAAAAATATCCTTAACGCCTATATTCTTTCACTTGATGTTGCTAAAAAAGTACATCTATGTCACAGATAACTATACTATTATTAGTTATTTAGTTACTAGTTTAGGTCAACCCCAGTTCTAGACTTGGTTTTACAGGATTGACAAAATGACAATAATCAACTGGAATTGTTACGTGAATAAACGTGAATTTGGTGTTTATTTTCACGCCAACTCAAAATCACCTAAAACAATATAGTGTCTTTTGATCCTTACTGGGAAATAATGGATAAAACCTTACCCAATTAAATAGACAAAGGGCTAAGAAACAGTTTCTTAGCCCTTTGTCAAAAATTCAGATAGGTTATTTCTTAATAAGTATAAACTCTACTCTTCGGTTAAGTCTTCCATCATCTTCTGTTAATCCTGACTTGGTGGGGCGACTCTTTCCGTAGTATTCCAATTTGAAACGCTTGGGGTCAATTCCCTTGGCAGCCATGTAATTGTTGGCAGCGTATACACGGTTCTTAGACAACTTGATATTATAATCGACATTTCCTTTCAAGTCTGTATGTCCGAGCAATATGAATCCAAAATCCGGATTCTTCTTGAGGAAGGCAACTGCCCTGTTCAAAGTAGCTACACTCGTGGGGGTCAGTGCATATTTATCGAAATCAAAATAGATGATGAAATATACTGAATCCAACACCATATTTGGACCAGCAGCAGGTGCTGGAGCTGATGGTGGTGCAGGTGTTGGTGCAACAACCGCAGATGCGGGTGGTGCTGCAGGTAAAGGGGCAGCTGGCGCTTTTGGCGTAGCTGCTGGCTCAGCAGGTGCAGGTGCTACCGGTGCCTTCGCCATTACAGGTTCTGCAACAGGTGCTTTTGGAGCCACAGGTGGCAATGGACTGCCTACATATAAAACGGGTGATTGTGCTATTGCACTAACAGCCGGTGTAGCAATTTTTGCCATGTCAATTTTTCCAGGTGTAGGATCGTATGCGAACACTTCATAATCCCGGTTGGGTCTAGCGCTGGCAAATGTATAGTTACCGTTTCTGTCGGTTGTAGCTGAATCCACTTTAACAAGGCGGCCATCATCTTCTCTCATGTACAATGCAACCGGTACTCCCTTGGTTCTCACGCTTGTAACGCGATCCAATACAAATCCTGATACAGGTGTAAATACTTTTTGATAGTTGAAAGAGAAGATATCGTCTGATCCGAATCTGTCACTCGTAAAATATCCTGTTTCTGCATTGGCAGTTACATACATGCCAAACTCATCTGCTTTTGAATTCAGAGGATATGAGAGATGCTCAGGAGCAGCAGCTAGAGCACCATTGTTGAATGCCACTTTGTAAATATCGAGTCCGCCTAATCCTGGCAGTCCATCGGTACTGTAGAACAAATCACCATTCGGTGCAAAGCTTGCAAACACCTCATTGCCGCTTGTATTGAGTTTCTCCAAGGCAACGGGCGTTGACCAAGATCCGTCAGCTGATTTCTTCACCATGTAGAGGTCATATCCGCCTTTACCGCCGGATTTGTCTGAACTGAAAACCAGGTATTCACCATTTGCGTCAATGGCAGGATGCATTGCATTTTCATCAGCTGATCCTAGATTCAGGAAACGAACATTCGAAACTCCATCAGGACCATACTCAGCTTCTACAATACCGATTTTTCTGGTGGCGCCTTCTTTGATTTCACCCTGTACGTTCACACTTGAATAAAGCTTTTTTGTTTTGGGCGATGCCGTAGCATGGCCATTGTTGAATTTGGTATCATCAAAACCCTGCAACACCAGAGGCTGATGCAATCTGTATTTATTTTGATTGACCAATTGCTTTGGCAAAGATGCAGCCTCCTTTTTGGAGACATCTGCTCCCGCAAAATGTCTCGCCAGCTTTACATTGGCTTTTGATGCTGTATCATTAACCGTTTTGGGAACCAATACTTTTTGTACATGGTCAATCGAGCTGAGATAAAATTGTTTCACGTATCCATTTGCGTCCCACCCCATGATGCCTTTGATACCGATTGATTTTGGCTGATTGGAGCTCCAAACAAATTTTTTGTCCAATACCAGCGGAGAAAACTCCCTGTATTGCTGTGTATTGATACTCAGGTAGCTGACAGACCAATCTGCCGAATCCCTTTT
>JBEGMC010000014.1:0-4977 GCA_041183265.1 Bacteroidota bacterium | reverse complement strand
AATCACCTCATAGCCATTTTCAACAAGATCAACCAATGTGTGTGATCCGATGTAACCGGTGCCGCCAGTAACCAGGACTTTCTTTGACATGCGCTTAGTTGATAAGGTCCATTAAATATTTTCCGTAACCGCTTTTCAGCAGTGGCTCTGCCAATTTCACCAATTGGTCTGTTTGTATAAAACCCTTTCTCCAAGCTATCTCTTCAATGCAGGCAACCTTGATTCCCTGTCTTTGCTCTATCACTTGGATGAACTGAGAGGCTTGCATGAGCGAGTCGAATGTTCCGGTATCCAACCATGCTGTTCCCCTGTCCAACACCGATACGCTTAGTTTACCTCTTCTCAAATATTCCAAATTCACATCTGTGATTTCGTATTCTCCTCTTTTGGATGGCTTGATATTTTTCGCAATTTCAACTACATCGTTGTCATAGAAATAGAGTCCGGGTACGGCAAATTTGCTCTTGGGATTTTGTGGTTTCTCCTCGATTGAAATGGCTTTCATTTGTGCGTCAAACTCTACAACACCGTACCTTTCGGGATCGCTCACCTGATAGGCGTAGACAATCCCACCATCCGGATTTGCATTCTTTTCCAGCATTTTTCCGAGTCCCATGCCATAGAAAATATTGTCACCCAGTACCAACGCGCAAGCGTCATTCCCTATGAATTTTTCGCCAATCACAAATGCCTGTGCGAGTCCATTTGGAAGCGGCTGCTCTGCATAACTGAAATTCACTCCAATCTGGCTCCCGTCACCAAATAACTTCTGGAACTGTTGCAGGTCTTGGGGAGTTGAAATGATCAGGATATCCTTGATGCCTGAAAGCATGAGGGTCGACAATGGATAGTAAATCATCGGCTTGTCGTAAACAGGCATGATTTGTTTGCTGATTGCATAGGTTATGGGATAGAGCCTTGTGCCGGAACCGCCGGCCAGAATGATGCCTTTCATGTGCAAAATATTGAGTGGCAAAGATGCATTTTTTTTACTTATCAACAGGTATCCCACCTGTTAACAATGCGGTAACATTCGCATTACAATAGGTTCATGCTGCATTAACAGGAGGGCAATAGTCGTGAGGTTACTTTGCGCAATAATTCTAATTATGATCAACAGAGGAATTGTGCGAGTTTACATTCTTTCAATCACATTATTTTTTTCTGCCATATCTCATGCCCAAACTGTGAATGTACTGGGTAAAGTCATCAATCTGAGAAATGAACCTATTGCTGGCGCAACGATCAAAATAGAAGAGACCAACAAACAGTTCTCTGCGAATGTGGAAGGTGTTTTCAGGGTAAGCCTGGAAAAAAACAAAAAATACACACTGCTCGTATCATCTACCGGTTACAATTCAAAGCTGGTTTCTGATGTAGATGCTTCTTCCATCAATGAAGAGCTCGTCATCGTCTTGGAGCCCAAGGTTGTAACGGGTGAAGCCATTGTCATCAGATCAACTCGCAGACAGGAAAGTACTGTTGCGTTGATCAGTTTTCAAAAAAACAATACAGCGCTGTCCAACGGATTGGCAGCAGATTTTATCAAAAGAACGCCCGATAAAAATACCGGAGAGGTCCTCAAACGTGTAAGCGGTGCTTCTATCCAAGACAACCGGTTCGTGATTGTGAGGGGACTGTCTGACAGATACAATTCCGCCATGTTGAACGGCGCGTTGCTTCCTAGCACTGAGCCGGACAAAAAAGCATTTTCTTTTGACATGTTGCCTGCTGCGATGATCGATAATATTGTCATCAACAAAACAGCGACACCTGAATATACCGGTGAATTTTCTGGAGGACTCGTACAGGTCAATACAAGAGATATTCCCTCCAAAAGAGCACTGAGCGTTGGCATCGGTTTTGGTTACAACAACCAATCTACTTTCCGCGATTTCACCAGCAATGCCAGAAACAGATTTGATTGGCTGGGTTTTGATGATGGATCAAGAAACCTGCCTGACAGCTTTCCCCGAACCGCACAGGATTACCGTGCATTGGGGAAAAATGCTACAGGGCTGAACAAACAAATTGAATTGACCAAACTTTTCAGTGGCGATGCATATGTAGAGCAGGTGCGCTCAGCGGATCCGATCAAAAATTATGTCATTACCTACGCCAATACCCATTCGTTTAAAAACGGAGCACAATTGGGAACACTGTTGAGTGTGAACTACCGAAATGCCAGATTGATGTACAATGTTGGCAGGGCTTTCTACGAGGCAGATGGAAAAAATGTTTTTGAGTACAATGACCAGCAAAATCATTTCCAAGTAACAAATGGAGCAGTATTGAATCTCTCTTACGTGAAAAAACGTTCCAAGATTTCATTTAAAAATATTTTCAATCAGTTTTTCGAGGACAATTACTATTCAAGAACAGGATACAATACAAATCGTTTAAACGATATCAAGTTTTATTCCTCCTTTTTGAATCAGCGCACTTTGTTCAGCACACAATTGGAAGGAGAACATCAGCTGACCAAAACTGGCATCAAATTCAAGTGGAACGGGAATGGGGGATACAACTGGAAAAAACAACCTGATCTCAGAAGTGCATTGTATGCAAGACGCATCGGAACAACCGAAGCATACGAAATCGATCCGGATGATACCAGAAGGTTTTACAGTGACTTGAAGGACTTCAGCGTTGGAACAACAGGACAATTCATTGTTCCCATGAGCTGGGGCGGAAAAGACAAGCAAACATTGAAATTCGGCGGATCAAATTTGACAAGGGTTAGAGATTTCCGCAGCAGAATTTTCAGATACAACATCACCAATTTCAATTCTTTTATCGCATCCAATGCCAACAAAGAATTGATAGCTGCTTTCAGACCTTCCAATATGGGTATCGGCGGATATACATTGGAAGAGTTTACGAACAATCAAGACAGATACTTTGGTGCATCCATTTTGAATGCAGCCTACATGATGATGGATAACAAGTTCAATGATCTGAGACTGGTATGGGGACTCAGAGCGGAGAATTTTCAGCAGTTGCTAACCTCTAAAGTTCAAACAGGTGAACGAAGTGTATTGCTGACCAAAAAATGGGACTTCCTTCCTTCAGCCAATATGATGTACAGCCTGAACAGCAAGCAAAACATCCGATTATCTGCCAGCAGAACAGTTGCACGTCCGGAGTTTCGTGAGTTGGCACCTTTCGCTTTTTTTGACTATGAAACCAATTACGGTGTCAAGGGAGATACGAGTTTGAGAAGATCCTCAGTGCTCAATTATGATGCACGGTATGAGTGGTATCCAAAATCGAATGAGTCCATCACGGTTGGAGCGTTTTACAAAGATTTCACAGATCCAATAGAATTCAGACTGGATCCTGCCAGCAATGCAGACTCCAGAAGATACTTTTATCAGAATGCTTTGAATGCAAAAACATTTGGCTTGGAAATTGAGGTCCGCAAAGGGATGGAGTTTCTGTCCGCGGCGTTCAAAAATTTATTCTTCTTTGGAAATTACACCTATACCCAATCAGAAGTCAAGTTCAATGATCTCAACGCAGGCAACAAAGAAGTCACTGCTGCAAGGCCTTTGCAGGGACAGTCCCCTTATTTGATCAATGCCGGTTTTCAATGGACTTCAGAGAAGTTCAATGCATCATTGTTGTATAACAGAGTTGGCCAGCGACTTGCATTGGTGGGTAATGCAGAGTTCCCCAATGTTTATGAGCGACCAAGAAATCAATTGGATTTTCAAATCAGCAAAAAAATACTGGATAACAATGGAGAGTTGAAGTTGAATGTTGCTGACATGATCAACAATCCTTACTATTTCTATGAGAACATTGATCAGTCATTCGCGTTCAAAAAAGGTGTTGACAGAATGTTCAGCAACTACAAACCGGGCACAACGGTTACGTTAACGTTTACGTACGATTTTAATCTAGATAAAAAATAAAAAACATAAAAAGCACATTTATGAAAAGGATCATTCTGAGTGTTTTAGCTCTTGCAGTGTTTGGTTTGAGCTCTTGTCTGAAAGTAAATTTTGAAGAATTCATTACCAACAACAATGGTGGTTCTTCTACTGCAACTGACACCCAAGACCCTGCAACCAATGGAGGAGTTATTCAAGGGATTTTGACAAAAGATTATTTTTTACCCAAGGGTAAGTATACGCTCAAGGGCTATGTATATGTAACCGAGGGAAATACATTGACCATCGCTCCTGGCAGTGTCATTGTGAGTGATATCACAGAAAAAGGAGCCTTGATCATCGAGCGCGGTGCAAAGCTGATTGCTGATGGTCGTGCTGACAATCCAATTGTATTCACCAGTGGCAAACCAATTGGTCAGCGTACTCCAGGCGATTGGGGCGGGATCATCATGCTCGGTAAGGCTCCAACCAACAGACCATTGGATCCTGCACCTATTGTTGAAGGTGGTGTGGGTAGAAAATACGGTGGAACTGATCCCAACGATGACAGTGGAATTCTCAGATATGTAAGAATTGAGTTTGCAGGTATCGCCGCTGAACCTGGTTCAGAAATCAATGGACTGACTTTGGGCGGAGTAGGTTCAGGCACCATTATTGAAAATGTGCAGGTCTCTTTCGGAAACGATGATGCATTTGAATTTTTTGGTGGAACTGTCAACTGCAAAAACCTGATTGCTTTTGCAACTGCTGATGATGATTTTGATTTTGATTTCGGTTATGTTGGAAAAATCCAGTACGGTATTGCATGTCGCAAGCCAGATTTTGTGGATGGCGGTGATGCTGGTAATGGCATTGAGTGTGACAATGACGGTTCTGGTTCTGCAGCAACACCCGTAACCAGACCTCAGTTGAGCAATTTTACGTTTGTAGGTCCAAATGGAGCATCAGGAACAGCAGCCAACCATAATTTTGGAAACAGATGGAGAAGATCTACACAGTTCTTGTTGCGCAATTCCATCATGATTGGATGGGCAAAGGCTGGTTTCTCCATTGAATCCAAAGGAACTGCCGAATCTTATTT
>JBEGMC010000013.1:0-4425 GCA_041183265.1 Bacteroidota bacterium | reverse complement strand
ATCAAGGTGGGAACATTGCTGGACTCCAAAGTGAAATCCAAAATTGACCTGGATGCAAACAATGTGGGAGGTTATTTCCAGAAGATCAAAAACAAAAAATATTTCAATACAACCAGATTTGCAGTAACCGCCAGAGCAGGTTATGGCAATATCAGCCTTTTTGCAAGCTATACCGTTACTGATTTTATCAAACAAGGCTTTGGACCCAATGTGCATCCCTATTCTGTTGGACTTTGTTTAGGGGGATTATAATTCAATAGCATTGCTGGACAAAACCAACTTATTCAAAGAAGAAGAGAAAGCCATCCTTGTAGGAGTGGTTCACAAGGGACAAACAGATCAACAGGTCAAAGAATACCTGGATGAGCTAGCATTTCTTGCCACAACAGCAGGTGCGGTCACGGTTAAAACATTCTATCAAAAATTGCAACATCCCGATGCCAAAACCTATGTCGGCAAAGGAAAGCTGGAGGAAATAAAAGAATACGCTGCCGGCAAGCATATCCGTATGCTGATTTTTGACGATGAACTGACAGGTGCACAAATCACCAATATCGAGAAAGCAGTCAACCTCAAGACGATAGACCGAAGTGATTTGATACTGGATATTTTTGCAAGAAGAGCCAAAACAGCCCAAGCGAAGGCACAGGTTGAATTGGCACAGTATCAATATATACTGCCTCGTTTGAGAGGTATGTGGAAACACCTCGAACGTCTTGGTGGCGGTATCGGAACCAGGGGACCAGGTGAATCTGAAATTGAAACGGATCGACGTATAGTAAGAGAAAAAATTTCACTGCTCAGAAAAAAGCTTACAGAAATCGAAAAACAAGCTTTTACCCAAAGAAAGGAAAGAGGAGAATTCATTCGTGTTGCATTGGTTGGTTATACCAATGTTGGGAAATCAACCATCATGAACCTCTTGAGCAAGAGTGATGTGCTGGCAGAAAATAAATTATTCGCAACACTGGATACCACGACAAGGAAACTTGTATACGAGAATACACCATTTCTGTTGAGTGATACGGTTGGATTCATCAGAAAGCTCCCCCATCATTTGATTGAAAGTTTCAAAAGCACATTGGATGAAGTGAAAGAAAGCGATATACTGCTGCACGTGGTAGATATATCCCATCCCATATATGAAGATCAAATGAAAGTTGTCAATGCAACGCTCGCAGAATTGGGATGTGGTGACAAACCATGCATCACCGTTTTCAACAAAATGGATATGTATGAAAAAAATACTTTTGATGAATGGCTCGAACCGGAAGTAAAAGAAAATCTGTTGAATGAGCTGAAAAAGAGATGGGAAAATGAAACCAGCTCATCCTGTGTTTTTATTTCCGCCATTGAAAGAAGAGACATAGATCGGTTCAGAACTACCCTGCTCAATCTTGTTAGAAACATGTACACAAAAAGATATCCATACAAAACAGGCTTTGGATTTCAATATGACACTTTCTAAAGAATACCATTGGCATTTGATTGCAAAATCAAAAGAAGAAATTGATTTCGGGAAATACGACATCATTCAAATTGGTATTGCCGAAAAAATCATTTGCCTTGCTAAATTCAAAGATAGTTTATACGCTTACCAGGCATTGTGTCCACATGCAGGTGCAAAAATGGTCATGGGGTATATCGATGCACAGGGAAACGCTGTTTGTCCGCTGCACCGATTTAAGTTTTCATTGAAAAACGGATACAACGTAACAGGTGAAGGCTACAACATGAAAACATATCCCGTACAGATCAACGAAGAAGGGGTATTTGTAGGATTCAAGGGATAAAATTGATATCAAATGAAAAGTCTGTTTATACTTGGCAGTATGCTGATCAGCATGGGACTTTTTTCCCAGACAATGGATTTAAATCCAGTGGTGGTTTCCACTTCATTGCAGGAAAAAAGAATTCGAGAGACAGGAAGAAATATCATTTTGATTGATAGAGAAGCTTTGCAAAAAATACCTGGCAACTCCCTCGATGAAATACTAAGATTCATACCGGGCATTGAAGTCCAGATGCGCGGACCCGCAGGTGCACAGGCCGATTTTGTCATACGCGGTGGTACATTTCAACAGGTGCTTGTATTGATTGATGGCATCAGGATGAATGAACCGTTGACCGGACATTTCAACAGTTACATCCCTGTATTGAAAGAAGAAATTCAACGCATAGAAGTTTTAAAAGGAGCAGCCGCTTCGATTTTTGGTCCGGATGCAGTTGGGGGCGTGATTCACATCATCACACAAAAATCATTTGAAGACAAAAAACAAGAACGAATACTGGCAGACATCAAAAGAGGCAGCTATGGACTCTCACATCAAAGTATTTCAGGCGAACTCAGCAATCCAAAAAGCTCTTTGTTCATTGGAGCACAAAGAAATAAAGCATATGGACAGCCCCTGCGCGGAACGAGTGGATTTGTAGAGGCGAATTTATACAGTTTGCGATTGGCCAAAAAACTATCACATGATTGGCAATTGCTGGTAAGAGGAGCAGTTGACAGAAGAAATTTCAATGCCCAGAATTTTTATACCAATTTTTTGTCTGATACAGCAAAAGAAACAGTGAACTCCACCTGGCAGCAGGCATCATTGACAAAATCAACTTCCAAGAAAGATATCTATTTTTTATTTGGTGCAAGGCAACTGCGGGATGAATATGTATTTCGTCCAGGCGCTGCTGCAAACGACAATCGCACACAACTCTTCAACACAGATATCCGACAGATTCAAAAGTTGAAATGGCAGCAGTCCAAATGGACCAGCGGCGTTCAGCTATTCAATAAAGTTATTCGTTCCAATGATCGAGGCAACCATTCCCATCAACACATTGGACTTTATTCGAGCCTGATGCATCAACCATTGAAGGGATTGTTTTTTACAGAGGGACTCCGATTGGACTGGGATCGATCATACAAATGGAACTTCATCCCACAATTCAATGCGTCGTATATCATGAATGATATTGCAATCAGAGGAAGCATAGGGAAAGGTGTGAGAGATGCAGATTTCACAGAGCGATACAATAATTATAACAAAACAATTGTGTCAAGCGGAAGGATTGGCAATCCTGCATTGAAAGCCGAGAGGAGTTTGAATATTGAAATCGGGGCAGATATATTTTTGAATAAACCCGTTCAAATTCATGCAACATTGTTCAGGAGAAACCAGACCAATATGATTGATTGGGTACAGACGAAATTTGAAAACATGCCAAGAAGGAGCAATTTGGTTAGCAATGGTGTCTATGCGCTGGCCATGAACATAGCCAATGTGAATACCACTGGAGTGGAAATCGATTTCAATGGAACGCATCAACTGTCGAATACCATGAAATTGAGGTGGAACAGTGGAGTCACAATCCTGCAGTCCTTAGCAGCTGATAATCTTTCTTCACTCTATTTATCCAATACTGCCAATATGATTTGGAACAACAATATTCAATTGAGTCATGAGCTTGGCATGTTCTCTGTCAGCACGCTCTACAAAAATAGAGCTGAGCAAAAAACCAATAATCTAACTGCAAGTGTAAGCAAATCCTTTTTCCTTTTGAACCTGAGAGCTGATGCATATGTATGGAACAAGAGGGCTTCGGTATATGGCCAGGTTGAGAATCTTTTTGACATTGGTTATGCAGATTTTCTTGGGGCCAAGATGCCGGGAAGATGGTTGATGCTGGGAATTCGATTAACTTTAGAAAGAGAGAAATCGCTTTGATTTTAAAACAATCCATTTGAAAAAGGCAACTACAGCCAAAGAGTATATTCAGCAAGTTCCTCTTGAACATCGAAAAGATTTCATTGAATTTCACGAACTGATTTGCGCTTCAGCACCTGATGCTGTATCCTGCATCAGCTATGGAATGCCGGCACTAAAGCAACACGGCATTGTAGTCTATTATGCCAATTGGGAAAAGCACATGGCTATATACCCCATGCCATCTGCCATGAAGGCGTTTGCGTCATCCCTCAACAGCTATGTCACATCTAAATCAACCATTCAATTTCCCCATGGCAAACGCATCCCCAAAAAATTAATCCGGGATATTGTAGCATTCAGGGTTGAAGAAAATAACATAAAGCATCTTTCTAAAAAGAGAAAATAACTTCAGCTGCTCAAGAATAAACCACTTCAAGGAGGTTAAAAATCTCCATCGGACAATTCTTATTAAACATAACTTAGAAATGTTTTCTAATAGAAAACTTTTGTATATTTATGTTTAACATTATAGCCCGAAAAACACTTTTGGATTATTGCAAAAGATATCGAGATGCCTCATCTGCATTAAAATTATGGTATCATGTAATTCAAAAGCTCGATATAAATAATTTAAATGAGCTTAGAAATTACTTCCCAAGTGCAAGTTTTATTGAAGACAACAGAGTCGTTTTTAATATATGTGGAAACAGATATAGGT
>JBEGMC010000012.1:0-5589 GCA_041183265.1 Bacteroidota bacterium | reverse complement strand
ACAATATGATAATTCCATGAAATATGTAGTTGATATTGATTTTTATACAAGCTATTTATCTTCGAACAAATTTTTATACATCCCTCAGGTTTTAATCAATGTTGGTATTCATTCTTCTCAGGTAACAAAATATACTTTTGGCTTTTCTGATTATCAGTTTAAAGAGGGGATTATAATGATGATGAAAAAAAATGATCATTATTTCCAAAATCTTATTGTTTACGATGGATGGTGGAGGCTCTTAAGAAACTTTGAAATCACTTCGAGCGAAATATTTAAATCATATTCTTTATCTGCAAGGCATTTTGATGTTATCAAGTCTATGATTGAGCGTCAAAATCTTTTTGGCAAAAGGGTTTTGAAAAATGGAATTGCTTCAAAAATCATCATGTTTCAATCCTATCTAAGAGCTTTCATCTCAAGAACTATCTAATAATTAATTCAATAAGAGATTGTTTTGATAGAAATATTAGCCTGAACACCTGCCATCTCCAGTCAGGGTATTTTTTTTTCATGAATGTTAAGTGATTCTGGTTGCTAGTTTTTCGAATAGCTCTAGCTTTTTCTTTTGAATTACTGCTTCCCTTATGAACATGCATTACTTTACCTTCTGGGAGAAATACAATATTGTATCCAAGTTGTTTAAATTCCCAGCACCAGAGCGTATCCTCGCAATACATAAAAAAATCTTCAGAGAGTTTTTTAGATGGGAGTTTATCTATAATCTGACGTGGAAAAAACATAAAAGCCCCCCAAACCCAGTCGCATTCTACTATTCTATCATGTTTAAAATAATGATGCAGCATGAGTTCCTCTCTTTGTTTTTTTGGTAATAAAACATACAAGGGGAAGATTTCAAGTAGTTCCCATCCGATGCTCCTGAATTTTCTGCAGTTGTGCTGAATATTACCGTTGGGATAAAATAGCTGGACGGTGGTCATGCCGCATGTTGGATGTTGTTCCATGTATTGAAAGCATACCTGAGAAGCGTTGTTTCTTAACTCGCAATCACTGTTTAATAACAAAATATATTTACCAACTGCATGTTGAATGCCAATGTTGTTGCCAATGGCAAATCCATCATTGGATCTATTTTTGACCAAATGGATGGATGGAAATCTTTTTTTTAATTCATGAGGATCCATGTCAGGAGAGGCATTATCAATGACAATGATCTCAAATTTCAGATCATTTGTGTGTTCGTAAATTGACCTGATACAATTGGAGGTTAATTCGAGTGTATTGTAGTTTACTATGACTATTGAAAGATCCATCATTGTATTTTGTAGAACAGATGTTTATTCAAAGCAATATTCATGAAATGAGGTAAAGAGCGTATGATATTTTTACAATAGCCAACAAATTGTGTGAAACTGAATGATGCCTTACCCATTTTAAAAATGTTCTCAACTATTAACCCAACAATGAAAATGGGAATCTCTATGATGTAGAATATTGCAATGAAAGAGAACCATGCCAGTCCCCATTGTCTCCTCACCCTGAGCATTTGAGAAACGATGATCTGTTGGGCTTTTTTGCTCCATAAGTCATTGGAGTTGTCGTATTTTTTAATGTTATAATAATTTGAACTGGATCCTCCACCCAAATGGATAACTGCCATGTTGTTGTATAAAATCAATGGCCCCCACTTGCGCAACCTGGAACACCACTCGATTTCTTCAGCATACATGAAAAAGTCATTATCCAACATTCCAGCTTTCTGTATGGCTTTTTTTGAGGTGAGTAAAAAAGCTCCTACAACCCAATCAACTTCAATATCATTGTTTACTTCAAATACATTGGGCTGTTTGACTGAAAGGCTTTTTGCACATTTTCTGATGAAACTTCCGAGGTAGGGTAGAGGGAGTAAAGTATTTGCTCCTCCTCTTACAAACCTTGCACCTGAATGTTGTACAGATCCATCCTCATTTAACAATTGAACTCCACAGGCAATGTATTTATCTTGTCTTGAAAAAGTATGATATACCTTTTCAATGGCATCTTCTTTTATGATTGTATCTGCATTGAGAAGAAGAATGTATTCCCCAGTGCTGTTTTCAATTCCATGATTGTTGGCTCTCGCAAATCCCGCATTATACCCCATTTGGAGACATTTTACATCCGGAAATTTCATTTGGATGGATGTAAAATCATCAGCATTGGAGTCATTGTCAACAACAATGATTTCATAAGAAATGCGCATGTTGCTTTGCATGATTGAATCAATGCAATTGATGACGTGGTGGGATGAATTATAATTGACTATGATGATCGAAAGATCCATTAAGCGTTGGCTGATTTTCTTTGATTGATTAAAAACATCGAAATACCGCCAATCACAACGATATAAAACGCCCAGCCAGATAAATTTGCAATGTTGGAGGATCTGTTGTAGACCTCGGGTTCAAATTTAAATGTTATTTCATGAGATCCTGCTGGGATTTCCATACCTCTCAAAAAATAATTGACTTTTGAATAAGGCATGGATTTTCCGTCTACATATGCATTCCAGCCGGCAGGGTAATATATTTCACTGAATACAGCAAATTGAGCATTGTTCGATTTAAAATCATAGATAATTTGATCATTGTCATACTCTTTCAGTTTGATGAAAGATGCGCTGTCTTTGGAATATTTTTTGATACTATTTTTATCGCCAGTAATAACTGCAGTTGATGCAACATCCAGTGAATCAATTTTTTTTAATTCTTCTACTTGGTCTGCAACAGCAACCAAGGAATCAACCAGCCATGCTGCACCCAATGCTTGGTCGTTTTTTTGGACTTGCGGTGTTCCGTTTTCTGTATTTGCAGGTACGATGATATATTTTGTATCAAGCATGTTCAATACATTCAAACTTAATTTACCATCAAATTTTGTTTCAATGATATCCTGATAGTTTCTCAATTTGGCAGCATGGTATCCACCAATTGATCTGTGGAAATAGGAAGTCCTGGTTTCAGTAAATGCATCGTTGCTGGCATTGTATACCCTGAAATGCTGGTCTTTGTCATCCAATATCAATTTATCAGCTTGGGTAGGAGTAAAATTTTTGGCCAATAACTCTTCTTGGTCAATATACAATTCCTTGTTTAAGTATTTTGAGCCATTGTAGAGTAGGTCAAATGTATTTGCAGCGATCAATATTGCTAAAAACACTTTCACATTCAATATTTTTTTGAGGTACATGTATATCAGGCCTAATAAGCCTACTAAATAGAACAAAAGAGTAACGATCGATGATCCAAATGTCGCTTTTCGTTGCTCTTTCAAGGCATCCAGGACAATAGATGACATGCTTTTACCTTGTGATTGATTGTTATCGAAAAATTCCTTCAATTGTTTGTCAATGAAAGGAGAGCTGTAGTCATTGAGAATGTAGATCAAAACACACAACAGCAGCACTGCACCAAATGCGTAAGAAACTTTTTTTATGAATTGAGCATCACCCATGCTTTGGGATGCAATTTTATTAATGAAAAGTCCAGCTGCCAATGGCACAAGCAATTGGATCATGACAAGTGACATGCTTGGTGCCCTGAATTTATTATAGTAAGGCATTGATGAGAAAATAAATTCGTTGAACGCAGGGAGGTATTTTCCGAACGCCAATAGTCCACCCATCATCATGGCAATCCCAAGCCAGATCGCATTTTTATCTCTCAAGAAAACGAGTCCCAATATAGACAACAGAAAAGCGATGATTCCCATGTAATTGGGACCAACAACGCTTTCCAACCCGCCCCAATAAGCTGGCAGTTGCGCTGCAAGTTGTTGCGCATTTTGTGAGGGAATGTTTTGATCTTCTAATGCTGCAACAAATTTAGAATCTTCCGGAAGTGTCGATGAGCTGCTGGTTCCAAATGCATCTGGCATGAAGAGTGTGACGATTTCGGGAATTTTAATGCTCCACATGGATGCATAATCATAATCCAGTCCAGATGTTTTTGTTTTGACTATTTCGTTGTTGACAATCTCAATATTTTTTCCACCTCTCATGGTGTACTTGGAGTAGTCAACTGAATTCATCAGTATGGGAGCTGCATTACCAATGCTGATGACAGCTGCAACAATGCCGATTGACAATACTTTGAGCAAATGGGTAAATTCTTTTTCTTTCAGCCAGTTGAACAAATACGTCAACGACATAATTAAGCATATGATAAAAAGGTAGTATGTTATTTGTGGATGATTAGAGGTAATATGTTGAGTAAGGTATATGGTAAAAGCAACCAATCCGATCCAATATTTCTTATCAAATAACAATTTCAGTCCTGCCAGCACACCAGGTGCATATGCCAAAGCAGCGATTTTTGTCATATGACCTGCATTGATGATCTGCGGGTTGTATGAAGCATAAGAATAGCTCAAGGCGCTGAACAAGGATACATAAGGACTCAAGCCGAAAGAGAGCCCCAGGATATAAAAGGCAATTGCGGCTATGAAGAAAAAGTTAGCAGGTTCTGGGAGTCCGATCGACATGAAACTGCCGAAATTAAGCAGTGGTGACTTCCAGGTATACAGAATTTGAAAATTCGGCATCCCGCTGAACATATGGGTATTCCAAAGCGGCAAATTTCCCTTTTGCTCCAAATGATCGGTGCTGTTCTTGATCATACCTTTCACCTGCACCATATCATGTTGCTCCAGTTTGAGTCCCTGGATGGCAGGCAAGCAGAAAAGGATCGTTACCAATAAAATGACCCCCACTGAAATCAGATGGGGCAGCAGTGATTTTAGGTTGAATTTCTTCATTTTTAGCGCTTTGATACCTGAAACAAATGTAATGCTAAAACCCTCAATCTCAGTCTTTTTGTGAAATGTTGACAAACATTTTCATGGCATTTATGATATTGTTTTATATTGCGTTATCCATCCATTTCCTATCTGAGAAACCGCAGTTTTCACCTAAAAAACTTACCATGCGGATTTCCAACATTTCTCTATGTGTACTCGCAGCTGTCGTCCTCTTTTCCTGTTCGAAAGTTGAACTGACTCCCGACAATTTATTGCTGGACATTGATGCCGCAGCAAATACAGGTAACCATTCATCCAATGCAGAGTTTATTCCCAATGAGCTGTTGGTGAAATTCAAAAAAGGAACTCCTGAAAATGCAAAAGCAAAAGCACTTGGGTTGCTCAAGGCAAGCCTGAAAGAGCATATACATACAGCCGCCATGAAGAGATCTGGTGATGACCAAGGTGTATTGTTGTTGAAAGTAAATGAAAATGCACTGGATGCCATTGCCAAGGCAAGGGGATTCGGAGAAATAGCATATGCTGAGCCGAATTGGATTTATCAGCATCAGGCTACTTCAAATGATTTTTATGTTACAACTAGCACTTTATCCAGTCAGTTGTGGGGAATGTACTCTGCCACTGCAACTGGAGGTGGTAAGGCTAATCAATTTGGTATTGGTGCTACTACTGCATGGGCAGCTAATAAACTTGGATCAAGCTCTGTTTATGTAGGAATTATCGATGAGGGTTACATGTTCTCTCATTCCGATTTAACTGCAAACGCAGGAAAAAATCCTGGTGAAACCGCTAGTAATGGATTAGATGATGATGGAAATGGCTTGGTTGATG
>JBEGMC010000011.1:0-21087 GCA_041183265.1 Bacteroidota bacterium | reverse complement strand
AATATAGATTTCCTGATTAGTCATTTATCAGTCTTTCTGTTTAATTTAAATGGCTCATTCAATCGGGTGTAGAAAAATAGTTATGCCCTGGTTGATATCTAAATCTTGTTTATGAAAAAATTCATCTTTTTCCTGTTGCATCTTTTGCCTTTTTATTTGTTTTCTCAATCAATGCAATGGTTTGACCCCGTTGCTGCTGATGCTCCTGTTATTGATGGGAGGGCTTGGCATCAGGACCTGGCGAGTGCATACGATCGTTTTCCTTCATCAGCTGAGAAAAAAATCAGACCAGTGGTTTGGAATTTATCCAGAAATACAGCCGGTGAGTATGTCGGATTCAAGACAAACAGCAAGTCGGTGATCGTACAATATGTAGTGAAAGGAAATCAATCCATGCCGCATATGCCTGCTACCGGAGTTGCGGGAATGGATTTGTATGCGCTGGATCTAAGTGGCGATTGGCGTTGGGCAAAGGGTTCATTTAAGTTCGGAGATACCATCACTTATCGTTTTGAGAACATGACTTTGTCACAAGCAGTTGAAACATTTCGCCTCTACCTTCCTTTGTATACAGCAGTACAATGGATGAAAATTGGGATTCCAGCTGGAAGTAGATTCGAATTCCTTCCAGTTGTTTCAGAAAAACCAATTGTTGCTTATGGTACATCCATCATGAATGGAGCATGTGCAAGTCGACCTGGACTCGCATGGACCAATATATTGGGCCGAAAGCTGAATGCAAAAATGATCAACCTGGGCTTTTCTGGCAACGGTCAATTGGAACAGCCGGTAATTGATTTGATCAATACCATTGATGCCAAAATGTATATCCTTGATTGCATGCCCAATCTTACCTTGCGGGATCAGTTTCCGGCAGAGGAGATTGAAAAAAGAATTAGAAAATCAATTGCAGATATACAAGGTGCTCATCCGGGAGTTCCGATTTTACTTGCTGAACATTGCAGTGGACTGGAAGGCATGAACATGGATTCTGTTATGACATCCCGTTATAAAGCTGCAAGTGAAATCGCAGCTGAGGTATTTCAGCAATTGAAAAAAGAGGGAGTTCGCAATATTTATTTGCTCACGGCTTCTGCCATAGGCTTCACAACAGAAAGTACAGTGGATGGAACACATCCCAACGATATTGGCATGATGCAATATGCAGCGGCGTATGAAAAGTTGATCCGAAAAATTATATGATCAAAGCTGAATAAATCACATTACTAAAGCTGCGATCATATTATAGATAGAGCATTTCAAGAAAATTTTCTTCGATGGTATGCTCTCCGTTTTTTTGAAGAATGAGATTTGTTTCTTGAAGCAGCTGCATATTTATAAAATGTTCACTGAAATCACCTTTTCTCCAAATTTCAAAAAACTTTTTCCTGTTTAAATTTTGAAAAGTTGATTGCATGATCAGGTGGTGTAATACTGAAATACTTTCGTCGGTCAGGTGATTGAAAATACCAGCTTGCAGTAATTTCTTGGTGTGAAGAATGATGTCGAAAGTGTTACCCATGTTGTAAGATTTACAGCAAGTTTGCATTGTAATGTGAGCTAATTATTAATAAATAATTAAACGACTGTTTACAAAAACAACATGTTTATAACATGTTAATTTCAAGTTTTTACAAACAATGATTTTTGTTCTTGAGGTGGCACCTTAAAATTTCACTTTTTGTTAAAATGAGAATATATTCTATTGATAAATAGATTGATTAACTTCCTTGCATGCAGAAATATCCTTTTGTCGCAAGAGATATCAGCTGGTTGAGTTTCAATGCCAGGGTTTTACAGGAAGCAAATGATGCTACGGTCCCTCTGAAAGAACGTATTCGCTTTTTAGGGATCTTTTCAAACAACTTGGATGAGTTTTTTCGTGTACGGGTAGCAACCTTGAAAAGAATGGTTGAGTTTTCTGAAAAAAAATCAAAACTGAATTTTCATCTTGAAGAAAGGCCAAAAGAGGTATTGCAGGATATCTTACATACAGTTTTGAATCAACAAAATGAATTTGATCGAATTTGGAGAAATATTCAACAGGAGATGAAAAAAGAGAGGGTATTTCTCAAAAACGATTTACAAATTACAAAAGAACAGCGGGAGTTTGTCATTGATTATTTTGACAGGGAAGTGCGATCAAATATCATTCCGCTTATGATCGAGAGTTTACCTGAACTGCCGTATTTACGAGATAAAAGTATATACCTGGGCGTTGTCATGCGCAAGAGAAGTTCAGCATACAGACAGCAGTATGCGCTTATTGAAATTCCATCCAGATCACTTGGAAGATTTGTTGAGCTGCCAACCAATAGAAATGAAACCCACATTATTTTACTGGAAGACATTATTCGAGTCAATCTTCCATACATCTTCTCCTATTTTGGATTCGACCATTTCGAGTCACATATTTTCAAGGTAACCAAAGATGCAGAAATAGATCTTGACAGTGATGTACATACAACACTGGTAGAGAAAATGCAGAAGGGCTTGAAAAAAAGGCGGAGGGGGAAACCTGTACGCTTTGTTTATGACAAAGAAATGAACAGTGGGTTGCTGATGTTTTTGACCAAGAAATTGAAAATCGATAATTACTCCAGCATCATTCCTGGCGGACGCATACATAATTTCAAGCATTTCATGGATTTCCCAGATGTTTTCTCTGCACAGAAAAGAAAGAAATCATCTTTTACACATCCAGATTTAAAGGGTGCCATCAGGGTAACTGATGTCATCCATAAAAAAGATGTTCTCTTGCACTTGCCATATCATTCTTTCAATGCCATTACTGATTTGCTCAGAGAAGCTGCAATGGATCCGGAGGTTCAATCTATTAAAATAACAGCATACAGATTGGCACCAGAATCACGTATCATCAATGCACTTATCAATGCATCCCGCAATGGAAAAAAAGTAGAAGTAATGCTGGAATTGAAAGCACGTTTTGATGAAGAAGCAAATTTGGAATGGAAGTCTGTTCTAGAGGAGGAAGGGGTAAAAGTTATTTTAGGGATACCCAACATGAAAGTCCATGCCAAAATATGTGTAATAAAAAAACGCGTCAAGAATAAGACCATTCAATATGGATTTGTAAGCACCGGTAATTTAAATGAGCGGACTGCCAATATTTATGGAGATCATTGTTTGTTGACCTCCAATAGAAATATCATGGCAGACATCAACAAAATATTTTTCTATTTAGAAAATCCTATTTTGCACCATGATGCATTGAATGACTGCAACACTTTGTTGGTCAGTCCTGTTGGGATGCGAAAGCACATCAATCACTTGATTGACAAAGAAATCAAAGCTGCAAAAAAAGGACTTCCTGCATCAATCATTTTAAAGTTGAACTCTTTGAGTGATATAACCCTGGTTGATAAACTTTGTGAGGCAAGCACAGCGGGTGTAAAAATTGATTTGGTCATAAGAGGCATTTACAGTGCAAAAAAACTGCTGAAAAAAAAGGAGAAAACTCCTCATGCCATTAGCATTGTCGACGAATACTTGGAACATGCTAGGGTATTGGTTTTTCATAATGACGGTCATCCCCATGTGTATATATCAAGTGCAGATTGGATGGTCAGAAACTTGGATCATAGGGTGGAGGCAGCATGTCCTATATTAGATCCACATCTTAAAAATGAGCTGATAGAACTATTGAATATTCAGCTCAAAGACAATGTAAAAGCCAGAATACTTGATATAGATTTTCATAACAACTACGTAACTTCACGCAGAAACAAACCGGTAAGATCTCAACATGAAATCTACCGATTCTTGTCAAGAAAATAATGTCGGGGATCATTGAGATTAGCTGCAATTGATATAGGTACCAATGCGTGTAGACTTCTCATCAGCGAAGTGATTACACCTCAGAAAGGCAGTCCAAGATTTAACAAACTGAATCTTGTTCGGGTTCCTTTGCGACTTGGATTTGATGTATTTGAGACAGGTGAAATTTCAAAGCCCAAAAAGGGAATGATTCTTCAGACCATGAAGGCGTATGCACACCTCATGAACGCCTATAGAGTCGATAAGCATATTGCTGTCGCCACCAGTGCGATGCGCGATGCCAAGAATAAATCTGAGGTGGTGCGGAAAATATTTCTTGAAACAGGTATCAACATCCAAGTGATCAGCGGTGATTTTGAAGCTTCATTGATTTATGAGTCGCATATTGCAGAAAATCTTAACAAGGATAATAGTTATTTATATATTGATGTAGGCGGTGGGAGTACAGAGGTAACTTTCTTCAGCAATAACCAACTTGTTTACAAACGATCGTTCAACATCGGTACCATCCGTTTATTGAAGGAGATGGTTGTTGAGGATGACTGGGAGGTGATGAAAAATGAAATCCGTACCAATGTAAAGGGTATTAAAAACATCATTGCCATTGGAACAGGGGGAAATATCAATAAGGTTTTTTCGCTGAGTAAGAAAAAAGACGGTAAGTCACTCGATATTGGTTTATTGAGGGACTATTATAAAGAGTTTTCTTCCTGCACATTGGAGGATCGAATTCGCAATTATAACTTAAGAGAAGATCGTGCAGATGTGATCGTTCCGGCACTTCTGATTTATATTCAGATCATGAAATGGGCAGATATTGAAGAAATCCTGGTCCCCAAAATTGGACTGGCAGATGGACTTATCCAGCATCTCTATGCTGAATTTAGCCAGTAACAATTACGTTAAATTAAGTTGAGGATTTATTAATACTGATTCTGTGATTATACAGATGTATAGATGGAACTTTGAAAAACATCTATATGAACAGACGACTTCTTGACTTGGTCGTTTTAAGTGATATTCATCTTGGCACTTACGGTTGTCATGCCACGGAACTGGTAAGTTATCTTCGAAGTATTCAGCCAAAACTCCTTGTATTAAATGGTGATATTGTAGATATCTGGCAATTCAGAAAGCATTATTTTCCCGCATCCCACATGCAAGTCATCAAAGAAATATTCAGTTTGATGGCCAAAGGAACAGAGGTTATTTATATTACAGGGAATCATGATGAAACATTGAGAAGGTACAGTGGTCTGCAACTGGGTAATCTAAAATTAGTTGATAAGTTGGTAATTGATATCGATGGGCAAAAAACATGGATTTTTCATGGTGATGTATTTGATGCTACAACCAAAGGAAGTGCGAAATTGATAGCCAAGCTTGGCGGGCATGGATATGATTTACTGATTTTGTTGAATAGGGCCATCAATTGGGCATTGAAAATACTCGGTAGAGAAAAGATGAGTTTGAGCAAAAAAGTAAAAAATGGTGTAAAAAAAGCTGTTGCATGGATTGGAAATTTTGAACAAACAGCCACAGAGTTGGCAATCGATAATGGGTATGACAATGTTATATGCGGTCACATTCATCAACCTCAAATCAGGCAAGTGAAAACCGAAAAAGGTTCAGTGACATATCTGAACAGTGGAGATTGGATTGAAAACCTAACTTGTCTAGAATACAATGAGGGATTTTGGGAAATATATCATTATAAGGAAACTACTGTTACCAAAACAGAAGTCATCGCTTTAAAGCATAAAAATGAAATTCCTGTAATCAATGTTTTAACAGATGAAGTGAGTCTATTTTTTAAATCAATTTATGCTGCACGCTAAGAGACTTAAGATATTTTATGCGGTTCAGGCAACTGGGAATGGTCATATCAGCAGGGCCATTGAAATATACCCCCATCTCCAAAAATATGGAGAGGTTGATGTGTTCCTCAGTGGTTCTAATTATGATCTAAAGAGTGATCTTCCTGTAGCATATAAAAGCAAGGGCATCAGCCTAGCATATAATCAGCAAAGTGGCAGCATTGACATCAAAAAGACCATCAAGAATATTCGTTTAAAACAGTTATGGAGAGAAGCCAAATATTTACCCATTGAAAAATATGATTTGGTCATCAATGATTTCGAATCTATCACTTCAATTGCATGCCAACTAAAGGGGAAACATTCTGTTCATTTCGGACATCAGGCAAGTTTTGCAAGCAAGGAGGTTCCAAGACCAAAGAAAAAAGATTTAATGGGGGAACTCGTATTATCCAACTATGCAAAAGGTTCAAGCAATATTGGATTGCATTTTGAAAAATACGATCGATTTATTTTTCAACCGATCATCAAGAAAGCCATTTTAAATGCTGAGCCTTGTAACGATGGTCATTTTACAGTTTATTTATCTCAGTTTTCTTTGGAGATATTGCGGAAGTATTTCCATCAGTTAAACAAGTTTAAATTTCATATATTTTCCGGGGAGGTGCTGAATACCCATGAAGATGGAAATATAAAGTTCTTACCTATCAACAAAGAAGTATTCAATAAGAGTTTGATTACCTGTAACGGCATCATTACAAGTGCAGGTTTTGAGACACCTGCCGAAGCACTTTATTTAGGGAAAAAGTTAATGGTTGTGCCCATTGCAGGTCAGTATGAACAAATTTGCAATGCTGCTGCATTGGTAGATAGTTTTCATGTGAAGTCTGTAAAAACTGTGGATGAAAACTTTTCAACTCATTTCTATAATTGGATCAATACTACTTCCTCTAAAAGTTTGTATTTAACTGAAACAACAGAGCAGATTATTGACAATGTGATTAATTGGGGCCTATCATCAAAAGTAAATTGATGAACAGATCTGACAGTTTTATGTGAGCTTATATCTGAAAGGAATTTTTATTTCAATGCCCTCACCATGATGTCTTTGTAGTAAACAATACTTTTCGGGTCATGTCCCTGCAAGGCAAAAGTACCTGAAGCAATGATGCGGTTGAGATGATTTTTTGCCGGAACGAAATCTTCTGGCTGCGTCCAGTCTGTCACCACCTGGTCATTTATTTTAACAATGACATGTTTTCCTTCCACACGAATATATTCTGTGTACCAAACATCATCTTTTACATAAACCTCCCTTGTGTCTTTGATATCATAGAGTCCGCCGCTTCTTTTCCAATCTGTATGAGAATTGTTGACCTGTACTTCAAAGCCTTTATCGGGAAAGCCTTTTTCCTGAAAGACGGTGTGGAAGTAGATACCTGAATTCGAACCGGGTTTTGTCATGACCTGCGCTTTGAATTCAAAGTTTTTGAAATCATGGTTCATCACGGCTCCATCATAGTAGAGATGAGATCGTGGACCGGCAACTTTGATGCTTCCGTCCTCTATGGAGAAAGTCCCGGGATTTTCACCCATCTTCCAGCCATTGAACGTTTTTCCATCAAACAGACTGATCCATTTCATTTCCTGGCCGATGTTTTTATTGCTGGAACAGGAAATAATTAAACACAGGATGATCAATGCGGTAATCAAGCGTATCATATCAGTTGGATTCGTGTAAAGAGTTATATCTGTTGTAAACTTCCATCCTTTCGGCCTTCATCATTCCCTTGGTTTCTTCCACAAAGGCATTGCGGAGCTCTCTTGATTTGAAAAGATAAAAACAAACAGAGGTTTTGCAATGATAAATGGCCTTGCATTCATCATCTACCTGATTCAGTTCGTCTGGGATATCAACTTTTAAACATATCATACGGTCTTATTCTCATTCGAATGTAGCATAATTTACATATAAAAAACTTGCAGAGGATTTTTTACATTTAAACGTCTAATATTCATGATCGTGAAAAAAAGACTTTTGCAAGTCCTGCTGCTGGTGTATTGTGCGCTGTTGATCAAGATCATGGTATTCAAGGATGTACCTTTGATTCGACTAGGGGTTTTGATGTTGAACTTCGGAGGGACCCATGAAGGTCCGCCTAATTTTATTCCATTCAAAACCATTCTTCCCTATCTGGCAGGTGAGAAAGGGTTACTGATTGGAGCGATCAATATAGTTGGCAATATTATTTTACTGGTACCAGTTGGGCTGTTGATGCCATTTGTTGTTGGTGCAGTCAATCTGAAAAAATCACTTGTATTTGCAGTCTTTTCGGGTTTATTCATCGAATGCATGCAAACCCTGCTGCATGTGGGCATTTTTGATATTGATGATGTGATATTGAACGGGCTCGGATACCTGATGGGATATTGGATTTATCTTGTGCTTCCTCGCTTTTGGTATTTATTGAAATCCAGTAAAATATTTCTTGTCTTTCTGCTAGTGTCAATGCTTACAACCGTTTATGTTTTTTATTCATGGTATCAGTCTATTACTTCAGAAACAGACTCGGTTCAAGCACTTTTGAATCAGGATCCCAATACGAAGGTAGATGCTTCATCATCAGATCAAAAGCAACGTGATCTTTGCGGGGGAACCGGCGGTACAGGAACAATCATTGAGCTTGATCAGCATTCATTGGTGATTCAACGAAAAGACGGGGTCAAGGAATTGATCCACATTACAGCAAAAACTACAATCAAACAGGCAAGTGGAAATGCTACCGTGGCCGACTTAAAAGTTGGTGATCATATAACCGTTGTAGTTGGGCTCATCAAAGAAGATGCACAAGCAGCATCACTTATATTGATTTGTTCATCATAAGATTGAAATCTGATATAGTTTTAATTGACTAGATATTTCATTTTAGATGTTCTGAAATATATTTTTTCAATTTCACACCTTTTTGTTTTGCACTTGCCATGAATTTCATGGTATTGACAACAAGACCCATGCGTCTGATCAGGTAAGGCATGAGTCGATTTTTATTGTAACATCAATGTTTAAGCTGATTGTAGTATTTGATCAATACATCAGCTTGCGCCCGGGTTCTTATCATAAGTGCTTCAGATCCGGATACGAGGCTCCCTTTTCTGGAAATGACAGGAATGAGTTCTTTTCGCATCCTATTTACATCCTGGCCCTCTACAATATGGATTTTATTGATAGTCAATCCATCCAATTCATTCATCAATCTGACATCCTCAGGAGTTTTCATCATTTTTTTATAGTCATTTCTTTTCATGTAAGGTGTTGTGTGCCTTTTGATTGCAATTTCAGGGGGCATCCATTTTTGAAGTGTATTGGTATAGTCATCTCCAATGTATTCAGCCTCATACGCAACACTTCTATACTCTGTTGCCTTGGAAATATTATTATACTCAATTATGTTTCTCAATAAGTTTTGATCTTTGATATATCTCAGTGAGCCAGAACTTTTCATTTGATCGTATGTCTCATTGTTGTTGAGATATCTGAAGCTTTGCAATGGGAGCAACTCATATAATCTTTCTAATTCGATTTTATCATTTTTCATCAAATACAAAATTGCTGAATCGTTTTTCATGATCATTTTACGATTCCCTTCAATCAGTGAATCCAACAGTTTGACATTGACGTGTACATCTGCCATGAAGCTCTCCAGTAATTCATGTGCCCTCTCTTTTTCAATGTACTGTTCTCTGAAATTTTCTGCCAGGAAACCAAGGCTGACAGCTGCAAATAGCATGATGAATTCTGTGATGTATTCTTTCCAGTCTTTTTTATGAGTGGGGTGGTGGGGATGATGGACTTCCATTATATTTATATCTTATTGTACTGTATAAATATAAATAAAATTCAATTCTTATGTGTTAATCAAAATACAACCCTGACAAAGCTTCCAACGCTTGATCTGACTGCAGGCATGATACATTCATTCGGACCGATCTGAGTGGCATACCTAGGCAGGAGACGCATATTTGGAATGGTGCCTTTTGCAGGAGGATAACGCTTGATGCGTGCATCAGGGAAAAAACTTGCACTGCGCAAGCTCAATTCATTTTTATCTTTTTCATTGTAGACAAATCTGATTCCATTCAACGTTTTTATCAATGTATAGGAAATGGTATGAGCACTTCGTACTTCATCTTGCTCCTTTCTTAAAACTTGTTCATTTATTATCTCACTTTCGTTATTCAGTGAGAGCACCAGTACATTCCCAGCAACATTTCTTGCATATGATCTTGTGGAAGATTCCATTGGCAACTGAAATACCTGGTACGGTGTTCTTACAACGCTGAATAAAGGTCCCTGGTCACTGTTTCCATTGTATACCACTCTGGAAGGCAATGGTTCTGAGATGAAAGAACGATTATCATTCATTATACCCCGGGTACCTTCTGTATATCGATGTTCAAGTACAACAATAAATCCACCATTAGTATATGGAATAATGTAGTCAACATAATAGTCGTCAAATGTTCTTATGTTTGGAGTATGTTTCACTTTTAATTCTTTTCTTAAACTGTCTGAAAAAAATTCCTGATGCCATTTGGATACATTACCAGTTTTGATATTGACGAGAAGTGAAAAAATTCCCTGTGCATTAAACTTTTTACCACTAAAAAAAATTGCACCTGCAATTATTTGACCATTTACATTGTCAACTGCAATTTTAATTTCTTTGATTGCTATTTTATTGAATTGTATCGTTGCGTCTTTTATTTGATCAGATCCTTTCAGTTTGATGAGGATGTCAGCACGTGATATATTGGTTCCCCCATCACCCAAAGAATTACGAATAAAAATTAGGTTTCCTTCATTATCAAGTTGGAACTGATTCAATTGATCACTGCCATCAGGTGTTGAGACGATCAATGCTGAGTGCTCAATCTTTTCCATCCTGTTGTTAAACAGTGATAGGTTCATCTTTGTTATTTGATCGGTACCTTTATTAATGAACAAAAGCATGAATAGATTTTTTGGCGAATTGGTGATTACCTGATACAGTGGAAATTCATTTGTATTTTCTATCAACGAAGAGTCAAGTTTGATGGGTTCATCTATAATTTTACCATTTTCATCCATGTACATTCCGGAAAGAAATAGTTTATTGCGTTCTAGATATTGATAAAGAAGTATTACCCTATCACCATTGTTGATGTAATCGATGTCTAAAACATCTTTAGGTAATATTGATATTTCTATTTCACGGATCTGGCTCATATCATTGGCATATACACTGATAATTTGTTTTCTTCTTCGCTCTCTTGATAAAAGAATATGTTTCCCTACTCTCCCAATTGATTTGTATTGGATAATTTGTTCAGTGCCTTGTTCTGAATTGGAATAAAATAATTCTTGTGCATCAATGCTAAGGATGCACATCATCAGTATTGCTGTATAGACCAATTTATTAAACATACTGCTTGAGTACTTTATGCAAGAAGTATTAAAATTAACGAGTGACAATGAATCATTTAAATAAAAATAGCCACTGTTGACTGCAGTGGCTATTTTTCAAAATAATTGTTTGTTTATTTAGGCAGAACAACTGCATCAACTACATGAATAACGCCATTGCTTGCATTGAGATCAGCTGCTACGACTGTTGCCAAACCACCTTTTTCATCGGTAAGTACTACTTTACCGTTTTCAAGTGATGCAACGATGCTACCACCACTGACTGTTTTAAGAGTTGCTTTTCCACCGCCATCTTTGATAGCTTTGACTACTGCACCTGCATTGAAGTTACCTGCAACTACATGGTAAGTAAGAATCTTTGTCAACATTGACTTGTTTTCAGGTTTAACAAGTTCCTCAACTGTTCCCGCGGGGAGCTTCCCGAAGGCTGCATTGGTTGGAGCAAAAACAGTAAATGGTCCTGCACTTTGAAGTGTTGCAACCAAATCGGCTGCCTTAACTGCTGCCACAAGTGTTGTGTGATCAGTTGATCCAACTGCCAGGTCTACAATTGTTTTCTGTGCATTTGCCGTTGCAGAAAAGGTGCAAACAGCCATCATTGTAATAAAGAAGTTTTGTAATCTCATTTTATGTTATTTGATATGAATAACAAGGGAAAGATCATTTGGTTCAATAATTAGACCATTATTGTAGAAATGATTGACTGCAATCAATCATTTGGTTTATAACATTCAAAAATGAATAACAATGATTTAACACCTTTTACTCAACACTATAGCATTCGATCAAGTTTGTAAGCTATTGAGAAACTTAGATATGTAGTTTGTTTGGTGTAATCACTTTTTGTGATAAATACTTGATTTGCTGACCATAGGCTTCTCCATTCTGCTCTGTACAGCATGGATGCATTGGGTTGGTAATCTATATTAAAAGAGGTTCCTGATCCCATCATTTTTTGTCCATTACTGGTTTTAATAATAACTGCATTCTTATCACTATAGTGTTCTATTCTCACCGCGGCTTTCAATTGTTTGTTTATTTCATAGCTGCTGATCAAAACAGGCGACCACCAAAAGTTCAGATCGTTCTCTTTTTTTTGTTTTTGCTCAGTCCCGATATCCAATCCTGCGATGTAAGACCATTTTCCAAATGAACTTTTCCAATATAAATTATTGAAATACCTCCATTTTCTATCATTGTCTGGATAATCAGTACCAACAAAAAAACTCCAGTTCAGTTTATTCGTCTGATTAAATTCTTTTGTCCATTGGGCACCAAAAGAAGGCAGAGAATTATTTTGTAATGGAAGAATTCTTTGCCACCCTGTCAGCACATAAAAATTGAATATGTTATTTTTTTTCGGATAATTGATTCGAAGACCATTTAAAAAATAGGGAGAGTTTTCAGCCAATAACGACCTGGTAAGTGTACTGTTGTCAAATGCATTGACTCCTTCAAATCCTATGAATGAGGGGAAGACTCCTGCATCCATCCAAATATTATTTTTTTTGCTTACAAGAAAACCGGCATTTGCTTCATATATATATTTTATCAATCCCGGTTCATTTTTATAGTTATCTTTTACATAAGTCCCAAAATGCAAGGCTGTATTGATTCGAACATTTTGACTTTCGTGTTGTATGCCAATAAAACTGTGATTGATGTTGAAACTATTCAATCGATTGTGGTTATATTGAAATTCAGAAATTTTAGAATTTACTTCCGCATTCGGTTTAACAGTGATAAAACTTTCTCCGTAATATTTTAATTTCCAGACCGATGGGACGTTCGTATCTGCATCTTGACTTTTTAATCTTGAAGTGAAAAAAACGAGAACGAGTATCGTAAAATGTAAATTTAATTTCATGTATTAAGTATGCAAATTTACAAACATACCATTCAATAAAGCGCTTGATTGATTACGTGCTGATTCTATTTCAGATAATTTTTGACAAAGTCTAAGCAATATTTTTTAATCATGTCTCTGACGCTGTTAAATTCATATGCAATTTCATCCTCTGTTCCAGTTGCTTTCGCTGGATCTGGGAAGTTATAATGAAATTTCTCAGCTTTCGAGGGGAAATACGGGCAACGCTCTTTGGCATTGTCACATACAGTGATAACATAATCAAAATCCAGGTCTTTGTACTCTAAGATATTATTCGAAGTATGATGAGAGATGTCTATCCCATCTTCTTTCATGGTAGCAATTGCTCTTGGGTTGACTCCATGCGTTTCAACACCGGCACTGTATATAATGGCTTTATCTCCAGCAAACTGTTGTAAATATCCGTGTGCAATTTGACTGCGGCATGAATTGCCTGTACAAAGAACCAAAATATTCATATGATATTGATTTAGCAGCATCCTCCACCTGGAGTACATGCTGAATTTTTTTCAATCAATGGTTTCTGTGCAAATACTGTAATGCTAAAAATCCCTGTCGACCCATTTTTGAATGAGAGAATTTGCTCATCATTCAAATAATTTTTCAATATATCATCCGGAATAATAATTGGTTTTTCCTTCTGTACAATGATATTTTCAAAACCGTTGGTTCCAATCAACTCAAGGTAGACCTCTTTTTGAATGGCCCCGGATACACATCCTGCATACATTTCTGCGTCTTTTCTCAAGCCCTCTGGAAGGGATCCTTCCAAGACCACATCGCTGATGCTGAAATGTCCACCTGGTTTCAATACTCTATAAATTTCTTTAAAAACTCCGTTCTTATTCGGGACCAAATTGAGTACACAGTTGCTTACAATCACATCAGCAACATTGGATGTGATCGGCATTTGTTCAATATCGCCTTCCCTGAATTCTACATTGTTGAATCCCCTTGCTTCAGCATTCATTCTTGCTCTTTCAATCATCTTGGGGGTAAAGTCAATTCCAATCACTTTACCTGTTTCACCTGTTTCATGTCTTGCTACAAAGCAATCGTTTCCTGCACCACTGCCGAGGTCAACCACTACATCACCTTTCTTTATCCTTGCATATTGTGTTGGCAATCCACATCCCAGTCCGAGATCAGCATCCGCGTTGTATCCCCCCAGTGAAGTGTAGTCATCACTCATTATATTGTATACTTCAGTCGAGCATCCGCCTGCACCGCAGCAGGATGACATATTGGTTTCTTTGTCCTGCAAAGCTATTTGACTGTATTTGTCTTTAACGATTTGTTTCAATGCTGCTTCTGTTTTCATATTGTTGAATATTTACGTATTGATTAACAACATTTATTTTGATGTATTGTGATTTTATCAAGTATACCTTTTAGCAGCCCACTTGCTTTTCCCCATTCTTTTTCATCAAGACAATAGCAAACAGCTGTGCCTTCTATTTCTCCTTTTATGAGTCCTGCATCTTTCAACTCTTTCAAATGCTGTGAAACTGTACTCTGTGAAATGGGTAGCTCCTCCACGATGGCACCACAAATACAAGTCTGTTTTTTAATCAGCAGTTGAATGATGGCTATTCTCGCTGGATGGGCCAGTGCCTTGGCATATTTCGCTATGTCAAGCTGTGATTTGGTATAATCCATTGTTTTTGAGAATCCCATAATATCGTAAAATTACGATAAATAAATCACTCGACAAGAAAGTGCATAATTATGATAACTTTGGGGGATGAAGAATCAATTTTTGACCACCCTATATTTCTTGATTTTTATTGGGTTTCTTTTACAAGCTCAGGAAGTGTTTGCTTGGGGTCGGAAAGGGCATCACATTATTGTTGAATTGGCTTTCAGGCGCATGAATCAAAGCAGCAAAGAAAAAGTGATGAAATACCTGGAGGGGATGACAATTCAATCAGCCAGTACCTGGATGGATGATGTCAGAAATGTTCCCAGATATAAATATTTGGAAACTGCTCATTATATCAACATCCCAGATCCAAATAAGGTGCCCTCTGCAGCTCCAAACGATGTAAAAAGAGAATTGATCAAAACGATGGGGGATCTCAAAAACCAAAAACAGCTGAGTGATAGTCTCATCCGGTTCAGTATTTTAAAGCTAATACATTTGATAGGAGACATTCACCAACCCTTGCATGCAGGTTACGAGACAGATCGTGGTGGGAATGATGCGTTTGTAATGTTTGAAGACAAGAAATCAAATCTGCATCGCCTATGGGATACACAGCTAATTGATAAATTGGGTATTGATAATGATCTCATTGAAAATCATATTGCAGGATTGTCTAATCGAGACAGACGGGACTACTCGGTCATCGATATTGACCAATGGATAGGGGAATCACAATCTTTTTTGGGTCAATTGTATGCTATTGAGAACAAAGTTGTCAATGATCAATACATATTGAATGCAAAGCCTATCATTGAATCCCGACTGGCAAGAGCTGTATTGCGATTGCAGAGGGTATTTGAGATGTACTTTTGAGTGGGATTTAATTTCTATCAATTATTTATAGATTCCAGTTATATTCAAGTCTTTAAAGGATTTTTAAAATGGCCAAGAGCAAGCAATATTATATTCGAAAAACACATCGTTGGCTGGGGTTGTTGTTGGGCATCCAGTTTTTAATGTGGACAATTGGCGGACTTTATTTCAGTTGGTCTGATATGGATGAGGTACATGGTGATTTCCAAAAGAAGCCTGTCCCTTTGCTGCCATCTAATATTTCTTTGATCAGTCCTACTGTTGTATTGGATTCGATCAAGCAAATGCATGCAATTGATTCGATCGTATCAATACAGCTGATTGATATATTGGGGAAGCCCTATTATCAGATACAATGTGTAAGTGCAGCAATTAAAGGGTCGGGCAGTGAACACAGTATGAAGGGGATGAATCATTTGGCTGATGCTGTAACAGGAAGTTTGCGGGGGCCATTGACCAAGGAAGAAGCCATCCAGGTTGCTGCTTACAGGTTCAATGGCGAAACACAGTTGAAATCTGTTGAGCGACTGACTTCCACCAATAACCATCATGAATACCGCGAAAATCCCTTGCCTGCCTATGCTGTAACTTTTCATCATCCATCCAATACCACAGTCTATGTTTCATCAGAACTCGGTACTGTCCAAAAATACCGGAATGATAAATGGAGGGTATTTGATTTTTTATGGATGATGCATACCATGGATTATCAGGGCAGAGATAATTTTGGGAATATACTCTTGCGGGCATTTTCAATATTCGGGTTGTTTACTGTAGCCTCTGGATTTGTACTGTTTTTTATCAGTTCTAAATGGAAGAAGACAATCAGTCTCTAATTTTTTTGATATAATCTGCAATTGTGCCAACAGGGTCTAGCCATATGCCATTGCTTGGGTCTTTGGCGTACGTGGCTAATTTTTTAATGGTATCTGTTCTGGATGTTTGGTTGCCGCTTGTATTGATTTCATGTCCACCAAGAATCAACCACTGTTTATTTTTTTTGGCTTCTTCAATGATGGGAAGAAGCTCCTCAAAACTTTTCCCGTCCATCGAAATGCATGTCAGTTGATCAAAATTACAATGCATAGGATCATTGGGGGCCTCGCCCATCCAATCTCTTCCTGTTTGAAAGTATTTTGCTACCAATGGCACATAACTTTTCGTTTTTACTCCTCTTCCTACATATGTAAGTCCGCAGGGGTAAGCGTAGTGCATGGGTTCAACACCTAAAATTTCTTTGATTTGTTTATTGCTTTCAATCAATTGCTGCTCCATTTGCTTAAGACTCATGTTTTCAAGGGCATTTTTCCTTGCCCATGCAAAGTTCTCACTGCAAGGATGTGTGAGTGAGTGATTGGCAATTTCATGTCCGTTTTTTACTGCATCTCTCCAACCATCCAGTTGTTTGCTCAATGGTCCAGGAAACACATAAAATGTGACTTTAACTCCCAATGAATCCAACAAAGGTGTTCCGATTGTAACCTGACTCTCTCTCGCATCATCAAAACTCAGACTAAGGGCCATTTGTTTATTCTTCGGCCATGTGAAATCCTGTGCGGTCAATTCGTTGATGATTGCGAGTAAAAAAACAGGGATAAAAAATTTCAATGAAGGTGAATTGATCATTTTTTGCAATTAAAATCTACTCAATAGATGGGAGTGTTTGCAGACTAAATATAATAAAAAGCCAGGGCGAATAATTATTTTATTTATTCCAAATCAATGGATGTCGCACCGGTACATTTCGAATGATTTCCTCTACAGCAGTTTCATGTGGCAGTGTGCTCCAAGTATGATAGTAGTATTTATTTTGAAAAGCCTGCGCTCCAAAATACAGAAAAGGTTGTGCAACCGGCCAATCATGCCAATACATTACATCCTTTTTAAAAGACCAGAGATTTTTATCTTTTACAAAAGGGAATAAAAATGCAATGCCCTTGGAAATTGATTTTCCATCGGGCGTTTCATATGTCCAAATATTTTGTTCTTGATTCGACAGTATTTGGCAAATCATGGTCATTGCATCGAGGTTGAAAATAGAGTAACCATAAGGTTTGGTTCGATTGAGTTCTTTCGGGAAACTGCCATCTATTGCCATCTGATCCGGTAAATGTTTGTACTTGTATCTGTTGATGCAGGTATCCATCAGTGTTTTGTCGTTTACAAACTTTGCAAATACAGCAACCTGCATGGTCCAGCAGGTCCCATGATTATTTAACGCGTTTTTTTCATCCAACCCGTATGGATGGGTTGTTACCCACGTTAAATAGTTTTTAAACCAATTTCTGTATGATTCATAGTTATTTTTATTGGCGGATTTCGATTTTTCAAGTACTGACAATGCCTGTGCAACTTCCATGAATTGTATCATATCGATGATACCGATGCCTCTTCCTGTAAACCTTCCTTTAATGGCTTGAGCATAAAGCATGTGTGGATTCATCCGCGTTGCAGTATCAACCAACCATGCATTTGTATGTGCGAATGCATGCATGGCATATTTTTCATCATTTGTAATCAAAAATGCTGATGCCAATGTACCCATGATCTGGCTAAATTGGGTCATGTATTTTCTGTGGGCTGTAAAATTATCCGGATTGGTAATGCCATCCCGTTGAATATATGGGCCATTTGGGTTTTGTGGATCGGGCCACCAATAGTCACCTTCAGAAAAAAAATCATGTTTTCCTCCTGCGCTTCTTTCTGCTTGCGCGCTCGTGATAGTGAGCGGTTTTTGCTCCATCGCCCAGGCAGCTTCTTTGAGAACAATGGGTTTAAGCAGTTGCCTCGATTCATTGATAAAATTGATTGCTTGCCCCAACGCCTGGCTCATGAAGAAACAAATAGGGAGCAACAAAACAGCTGTTTTAGATATTTTCAATCTTTTGAAAATTTATTCTTTAACAAAGATCATGCAATGCTGCCAAGGTAAATTTTTTATATTTTTTTCCAGACGGAATCCCACTGCCTTTAATTCTTTGACAGCTTGTGCTTCACTCATTTTGTGAATCGTTTTGATGGGGACTGATTCATCTTCTGCCCTGAATTCCACCAGCACCAATTTCCCATGTGATTTGAGTGCATTGAACATGGATTGGCCCATTTCGTATGGATGTGAAAACTCATGATATACATCCACCAGCAGCATCATATCTACGCTTTCGTTGGGCAGTGAAACGGAAGTACTTGTACCCAGTACAGGAGTGATATTTGAAAGATTTTCCTGGTCAATTCTTTGTTTGAGATATACAAGCATTGCAGGTTCAACATCCACTGCAAATACATTTCCTTTTCCAATTTGCTTGGATATCAATCTGCTGTGGTAACCACTTCCAGCTCCAATATCTGCAACATTCATTCCTTGTTTTAGCTGCATGTTTTTTATCAGCATGGTTGAATTTTCCTCCAATTCTCTCTCAGGTCTTTCCAGCCATTCAATTCCAAAATGACTCATTACATGTGCAATCTGACGACCCATGTACCATTTATCGATTCCGTTGGGGTCACCTGGTTTGTTGACATAACGACTCTGAGCATTTAGCGTGAAGCAGAGTATGCTAATAATGAAAGTGAACAGTATATGCTGAATTGATTTCAAGTGCCTCCATTTAATATCTCCATGAATTCAGATCCGCATCTTTCGGTGCACGCGTTTTTACTTCTTCAACCCATTTGGTGATGAACATGCTGTGGTAACGAAGCCTGCTGATATAATTCGGATTTTTATGGTCTCCGTTCCAACAATGTTCTGCACGGTCCCCATAATCTACTTCACAATTGCAGGAAGGATTTTTTAATTGTTTCAACATGTCTTCTGCATTGTATACTGCATTGTTCAAATAATAATTGTCCATATCGCCTACGTACAGGTGAATTTTGCCTTTCAGCTTTTCTCCAATCTTTGGCCAGTCTCGCTGAATGATGTGAGTGAGGTCAAAATTTTCTTTCCAATGTGCGACTACGGATTGATTGATCTCTCCTGTTTTTTTATCAAAGACGCGGACTGGATATCCATCTGCTCCAACGGGAGAATAAACAGCTTCCCAAATATCCCACTGATCACCACTTCTGCTCTTGGAGCCCAATGCCAATTCTCTGTGGTTCATGTCTTTTACCATCGCATCCACATGGCCAAGGTAATTGCGGTGACCCGGACGAAGTGTGCTTCTAAACGGACCTTCGCGGAAATATGCATTTTTATCATTGTACAAATCAACAGTCATGTAATGATGAAAGTCAATCGGATCGGGACATGCAGCATAGCTGCCATTGTATTCATCAGGATAGAATACCTGTGCTGCCAGTGCTTCCCATCCACCTGTGCTTCCTCCATACATGAACCTGGCCCATCCTTGTCCAATGCCTCTGAAACGTTTTTCAATTTCAGGAATCAGTTCGAAGGTGATGGCATCACCGTAAGGGCCTATATTGGCTGAGTTGACAGCATAGGAATCATCATAGTAAGGATTGGCATGTTGTATTTCAATTGCGATGACTCTGGGAAAATCAGGACCAGTCCATTTTTTATAAAAATCATATGCTTCCTGTTGCACAATTTTATTGTATCCAATCAGGTTAAAACGTTTTACGGTATCCGGTTTTAAATTTGGATCAGGTGGTGTTGTTCTCCATCCGCCAAAATCATCAGGAAAGTGTCCATGAAAGATGGCCAGTGGATATTTAACATTTGGATGAGCATCCCATCCCTCCGGCAATAAAACATGTGCACCGAGGTACATGGGTCTGCCCCAGAATTCAGTCAGCAGTTTCGATTGAATTTTAATATGCTTTACATATTTTGTATCCTCAGGTTCTTTGATGGGTGGGATGACCTTATTGATATTGATGCTCAACTTGAATGACGCATCATTTTTAAAATTCACAGCAACAGGTTGCGAATAAATATTTCCTGGTGCGATGTTCCAATGTTGCCCTTCTCCTCTGTCCATGGGAAGTTTTACTACATGCCCATCTTTTCTTTTAAACGTTTCGTATACATGCAACAATGCCTGCACAGTGTATTGTCCGCTTTTGATTTTTTTGATGGATTCAACTGGATAACCGAACGCATTTGCATTCAGTTGAATGGAAGTGCCGGGTTTCCAACCCTCGACATCTATTCCAAATATCTGTTGGGTTTCCTGTCCATCACTGATTTGAAAGCGGGGCTCACCAGAGGGATTTTTAGACAGCATGATCAACAATCTGCCGTCCATGGGTTGTTTTGAAACATCTGCAGGTAGGGTGACTTCAATCGTTTGTCCGATCAGTAAAAAACTGAAGTGTATACAAAGCGCCATGAGGGGGAGAACCTTTTTCATATATGAATCATTTTCATTCTAAACTTACTCATAATTTTTCATGAAAATTCCCTCCGAAGACCCTGGCCATCGAAAAATTCATGGGTTAATCAGTCCAAGACCAAACATAAATCATCTTTTATGTGTTATACAATCAATAACTTATTATGAAAAGTATGTGGATCGTTCTCATAGTCCTGACAGTTGTGTTCATTGCTTTTCAATCATTTATGTCGATTTCCAATTCAAATATCGAGAAACAAAAATACCGTGTGGTAAAAACGGAGAAAGGCTTTGAATTG
>JBEGMC010000010.1:0-7308 GCA_041183265.1 Bacteroidota bacterium | reverse complement strand
TTTTGGTTGATTTTGTCAGCACAACATTTGCACCCAGAACGGCCTCTTTTTCCACAACAACCCCTTCCACCACAATGCATCTGCTTCCTACGAAACATCCATCTTCGATGACAACAGGTGTCGCCTGCAAGGGCTCCAATACGCCACCAATGCCAACACCTCCGCTGAGATGCACACCCTTTCCGATTTGTGCACAGCTTCCAACCGTTGCCCATGTATCAACCATGGTTCCTTCATCGACGTACGCGCCGATGTTCACATACGATGGCATGAGTACAACATTCTTTGCCAAATATGCTCCATAACGCGCAACAGCATGGGGAACTGCACGAACACCGAGTGATTTGTAGTCTTTTTTCAAGAGCATCTTATCGTAAAATTCAAATGGAGGAAGTTCCCAAGTCTGCATTTGTTGAATACCAAAATACATGAGAATGGCTTGTTTGACCCATTCATTCACCTGCCAATCATCCCCTGCTTTTTCTGCTACACGCAGACGGCCTTTGTCAACTTCCTCAATGACTGCCCTCACTGCATCAGCATATGCATTGTCTTTCAGTAATTCACGGTTGTCCCATGCAGCCAATATTTGATCTTTCAATTGCATCTTGTATAATTTTTGCGAAGATATGAAGGGTTATGGGTTTTGGGTTTTGAGTTTTGGGTTATTTTTATCCAGTTAACGGTTGACTGTTAACGGTTAACCGTCAACTGCTAACTGTCAACTAAAATAAAACAACTATGATTTCAACCGCTGTTATAAGCTACGGCATTTCAAGTAAAACATTTCACATCCCTTTTATTACAACGCATGGGGGATTTTCATTGGATATGATTTTGGAGAGAAATGGAGAGACATGCAAAGAAAAATTTCCAACGGTTAAAGTGGCACATTCGATAGAGGAAGTATTGAATGACCCTTCCATTGAGTTGGTTGTGATCACCAGTCCCAATACCACACATTTCCCCTACGCAAAAGCTGCATTGGAAGCCGGAAAACATGTAGTGGTTGAAAAACCATTCACAAATACCTCTGCAGAAGCACTTGAACTGATGGAGCTTTCCAACAAAACAGGAAAAATCTGTTCGGTATTTCACAACAGAAGATATGTAGCAGATTTTCTCACCATGAAAAAAATATTGGATGATGGACTGCTGGGAGAGCCGCGAGAATTTTTTGCGCATTATGATCGGTTCAGGCCGGATCCCAGGACATACGGGCTTTGGAGAGAGCATGAACTGCCCGGCAGTGGTGTTTTTTATGATCTGGGTCCACATTTGATAGACCAAGCCCTGGTATTGTTTGGGAAACCAACATACATCACAGCAGACATCAGAAAAATGAAATCCTACTCGAAGGTGGATGACTTCTTTGATGTAAAACTTGAATACGACAACCTGATGGTTACCCTGCACTCGAGCATGCTCGTCAGGGAAATGGGTCCCCGGTACATGATCCACGGCACCAAAGGCTCATTCATCAAACATGGTGAAGACCCGCAAGAAGATCTCTTGAAAGCAGGCGTGGTGCCAACCGGACCGGATTGGGGCAAAGAAGAGAAACAGTTTTTTGGACTGATACATACAGAAATGGAAGGAAAAATCGTGAGAGAAATTTATCTTTCGTTACAGGGCAGCTTTGGATTCTACTATGACAACTTGTACAAAACAATTGCAGAAAAACAACCCTTGAGAGAAACAGCAATAGATGGTTACAATGTGATCAGGCTCATCGAACTTGCGTTTGAAAGTTCGAATCAGAAGAGAACCATTAAAGTTTCGGGATTGCTCTGATACAAACGGAATCAACTGGGTCAAATGTATTGATTGATGATGTTTTCCAACCACTCTTGTTTTCCGCTTGTGGCTACCGGTGCACCTGATTTCAAAGCGATGTCTCTTAGGTCTTCCAAGCTCAATTTTCCTTCCTCGAATTTCTTTCCATCACCGCTGTCAAATGAAGCATAGCGATTCTTTCTGAAAGAAAGATAAGGGGATTGTTTCATGATATTGTCTGCAACAATCAATGCACGGGCAAAGCTATCCATCCCTCCAATATGGGCAAGGAACAGGTCTTCCATATCGGTTGAGTTGCGTCTGATTTTTGCGTCGAAGTTTACACCGCCACCGGCAAATCCACCTGCTTCCAAAATAACCAGCATCGATTCTACCAGGTCATTCAGATGCATGGGAAACTGATCAGTATCCCATCCATTCTGAGCGTCTCCCCTGTTTGCATCAATGCTGCCCAACATTCCTGCATCTGCAGCTACCTGCAATTCATGTTGGAATGTATGCCCGGCGAGGGTTGCATGGTTGACCTCCACATTTAATTTAAAATCTTTGTCCAGACCATGATGCCTCAAAAATCCAATGACTGTCGCAGCATCATAATCATACTGGTGTTTGGTAGGCTCACAAGGTTTGGGCTCAATGAAAAATGTTCCCTTGAAGCCGTTTTTCCTGGCATAATCTTTAGCGAGATGTAAGAATTTTGCAAGATGCTCCTGCTCCCTTTTCATGTTTGTATTGAGGAGTGTCATGTACCCTTCTCTGCCTCCCCAGAAGACATAGTTTTCTCCGCCCAATTTGATGGTGGCATCGAGTGCATTCTTGACTTGGGTAGCTGCATTCGTTAACACCAAGAAATCCGGATTGGTACTTGCACCATTCATGTACTTGGGATTGGAAAACACATTGGCTGTGCCCCACAAAAGCTTTACACCACTTGCCTTCTGCTTCATTCCGGCATAATCCACAATGGCTGCCAAATTGCTTTCATATTCTGACAGGCTTGAGCCTTCATCCACCAAATCAATATCATGAAAACAATAATAAGGTATACCCAATTTGGTGATGAACTCAAATGCTGCATCCATTTTATCCTTCCCGCGTTCCACCGCGTTGCCGGCAACATCCCATGGGAATTGATGGGTACCCGGACCGAATGGATCTGCTCCGGTGTTGCAGAAGCTGTGCCAATAGGCTACAGCAAATTTCAGGTACTCCTTCATGGTCTTGCCGCCAATCAAATGATCTTCGTTGTACCATTTGTAGGCGAGTGGATTGTCTGACTTTGGACCTTCATATTTGATTTTTCCGATGCCGGGAAAAAATTCTTTGTTGCCGAGCGTGATTGACATTTGCGTTGTGGGTTTTGGGTTTCCTTTTGAGTGTTGACGGTTAACTGTTAACCGTTAACTGTTAACTGCAATTGTAAATATAATTAAATCCTTAAAACGTAAGATGTGATTTCCAATTTTGATACGCTGCTGTATATTGATCCTGAAGCGTTTTATTGGGCTCGATTTTTTGCAACATTTTCAATCCCTCAAATGCCTCTTTTTCAGACTTGAAAATCCCGGCTCCGATACCTGCAGCACGGGCAGCCCCTTGTGCACCATCAGTATTGAAAAGTTCAACCACTGCCCCGGTTGTATTGGAGAAGGCCTCAGCAAAAACATTGCTTAAAAACATGTTCGCTTTCCCAGCTCGGATGGTATTCAGTGTGAGTCCCATGCGCATCATGATCTCCATGCCATAATACAAAGCAAAAACAATTCCCTCTTGAGCAGCTCGGGCGAAATGTGCATTGCTGTGTTGATTGAAATGAAGATTTTTCAGAAGCGCACCCGGATTCTTATTTTCCAAGACCCGCTCTGCGCCATTACCAAAGGGATAGCACAACAATCCCTCTGAACCAACGGGAATGGCAGATGCAAGCGCGTTGATCTCGGGGTAAGTTTTGTTGTTGAAAATATTTTTTTGCAACCAGCTGTTGAGGATACCGGTTCCATTGATGCAAAGCAATACACCATATCTTTTTTTATCTGCCCTATGATTGACATGCACAAAACTGTTCACCCGTGAGAGCTCATCATATGAAGGTTGATTAATGACACCGTAAACTACACCGGATGTACCGGCAGTTGCAGCCACTTCGCCAGGATTCAGCACATTCAGAGAAAAAGCATTGTTGGGCTGATCTCCTGCTCTGTAGCAAACAGGTACAGAAGCTGAGAGTCCCAATTCACTTGCAGCCTTTTCAGTAAGAAATCCCTGTTCTCCAAACTGTGGGACAGTTTTGCAAATCAGTCGCTCGTCTATTTCATAACATTTCAAAAGATCTGAGGCGATTGATTCCTGTTGCACATCCCACATAACACCTTCAGAGAGTCCTGATACAGTCGTTCTCATCTCGCCTGTCAATTTGTATGCGATGTAATCGCCCGGCAACATGACTTTGTGAATTTGCTGATAAATATCCGGTTGATGATCCTTGACCCATTTGAGTTTTGATGCAGTCAGATTTCCAGGCGAGTTCAAATAATGTTGAAGACAAAATGTTTCTCCCAATTTCTTGAAAGCATCATTCCCAATATTTACAGCACGGCTATCACACCAAATGATAGATGGTCGCAATGCATTGCCCTGTTTATCCAACATCACCAGTCCATGCATTTGATAGGAAATGCCAATGGCGGCAATGTCATTTTTCTTAAAATCACATTCATCCGAAAGAATTGCCATTGCATTGCGAAGCTCCTTCCACCATGTTTCAGGATCCTGTTCGGCAAATCCAGCTTGAGGCGAATGAATGAGCATTTCAGATGATGGCGAGTATGCAGATGCAACACATTCACCTGAATCAACGGAAATCAATGCACACTTTACAGATGAAGAACCAATATCTATTCCCAATAGAAATTTCATGCCATTATTTTACAACACTGAATTTGTAGGTAGTATGACTTTTCCAAACTTCACCAGGTTTAAGAACGGTTGAAGGGAAATTGGATTGATTGGGTGCATCAGGAAATTGTTGTGTCTCTAAACAAAAACCTGTACGATGCTCAAATGAAAGTCCACGGCCCTTTTCAGAACCATTTAAAAAATTCCCGGTGTAAAACTGCACGCCTGGCTGGTTTGTAAATACCTCCATTTTTCTTCCTGACTTTTTTTCAACCACTTCAACAACAGGTGATTTGCCATCACGTGTATTTAAAACAAAATTGTGGTCATAGCCTTTGCCGTAGGTCAGCTGTTGATCTGAATGATCAATGTCTTGTCCAATTTTTTTGAACGACAAAAAATCAAATGCAGTACCTGAGACTTTTTTGATCTCACCTGTAGGAATCAGCGTGCTGTCCACGGGTGTGAAGGCATCTGCGTTGATTTTAATTTCATGATCCAAAATGGTTTTTGAAGGATCTCCAGAGAGATTGAAGTAGGCATGATTGCTGATGTTTAGCACAGTTGTCTTGTCGGTTGTTGCACTGTAATCAATCACCAAACTGTTATCTGACCTGAGTGAATAAACGACTGTGAGCTTTACATTACCAGGATATCCGTTTTCTCCATCTTTTATGACCGTGGTGAGGCGAATGGCATCATTCATGATACGTGCATCCCAAACTTGTTTGTCGATGCTGTTGACTCCACCATGCAAACTATTCAAACCATCATTTTGGGGGAGCTGGTATTGCTTTCCTTCAAGTTCGAAAGCCCCTTTTGCAATTCGATTTGCATAACGACCTACAACGCATCCAAAATATGACTTGCCATTGTAGTATCCTTTGATATCATCATATCCGAGCAGCACATTGCCGTCTTGCCCTTTTTGATCGGGAACATGAATAGAAACAAGCGTTGCTCCATAATTGCTGATTTCAACAGCCATGCCGCTTTTGTTGCGCAAGGTAAACAGCTTGACTGTTTTGCCGTTTACAGTATCAGCGAAAGCGCTCACCCTTTGTTGATCAAGGGGTGCGTGCTCTCTATGTGAGGGAGAAACGACACAAGCTGAAAAGCCAGCGAGCATGACATGTGCGAATGCGAATATTCTTTTCATACGATGCGTTAAAATTCACAGGCACCATCACCTGTACTTGCAATATAATATTTTGGATTGACTCCAAACCTGGACTGATATCGTTCTGAAACCATTGCAATGATGGAGGAAATTTCTTCCTCTTCAACCAAATTGATGGTACAGCCTCCAAATCCGCCACCCATCATCCTTCCACCCCAAACTCCTTTGCTGGATTTGCACCAATCAACCAATTGATCCAATGCTTCACAACTGACTTGGTACTTGTTTTTCAGTCCCTCATGCGATGCGCAAAGCAATGCCCCGGCAGCACTCAAATCATTTTTTGAAATGGCTGCTACAAACTGATGCAGTCTGGCATTTTCCTCGATCACATAACTTGCTCTCTGGTACTCCATATCACTGAAGATATTGCGATGCGCATCAAGATCTACTCTGCTTATATCTCTGAGTGATGTTGCTTGTATCCCTTGCTGGTTTAATTTAAAAACAACCGATTCACATTCTTGCCTCAGCTGGTTGTACTCAGACGAGGCCAGTTCATGTTTGATGCAGGTGTCAATCAACAGTATTTTATTTGTTTTCAATTGCAGTGATACATATTCAAAATCCAAGTTTCTGCAATCAAGCTTGATCGCCATGTCTTTTCGTGCGTGAACACTCGCAAACATATCCATGATCCCGCATTGGAGTCCCACGTAATTGTTCTCCGCCTCCTTCGCTATCAGCGTTAGCTCAATGTCTGAGAGATTGAAATGAAAAAGCTCATTGAATGCTTTTGCAAAAACGACTTCCAACGCAGCAGACGAAGAGAGTCCAGCGCCTACAGGAACATCGGATTGAATGATTGCATTGAAAGGTTGAATATCCAGTCCCCGGACTTTGAACGCATGCATCACTCCCCATATGTAATTCATCCAATGGGCGGGTGAGGGCTTTGAGGGCAGATGCTCAAATTCAACTTTATCATCCAGGTCTGAGGCGATGACGGTTGACAATTGACTGGATGAGGGGGCGATTGCGATGGAACAATACCTATCGATCCCTGCCGGCAGTACAAATCCCCCGTTGTAATCAGTATGTTCCCCAATCAGATTGATCCTGCCAGGTGCCCTGAAAAACCTGGGGAAATGCTGAAAATATTTGTTGAATTCCTTGCTTAAAAAATCTTTTGTCATGGGCATTTCCAAATGAAAATCAGCATTATGTGTACACAAACTAGTCAAATTGAACCAAACAGTCCCTTTTGTGTTACGATATTGGGAAAATCGATTCAAAATCAGGTTTTTGGGCCACCCAGCATTTCCCTAAAAAGCCGAAAATCGTGAATTTTGCACTCCATTAAATTGACAGCCACTATGCCAGAGCAACAGGACGATATTTTAGAACAGATTACCAGCTCAGAATATAAGTATGGATTTGTAACCAATATCGAAGCGGATGAGGCACCCAAGGGTTTGACAGAGGACACCATCCGT
>JBEGMC010000009.1:0-17199 GCA_041183265.1 Bacteroidota bacterium | reverse complement strand
GGACTATTGGCCACTGGCAGTGAGATGGCGGGCAATGCGAAAGACACGGTTCGCCTGATGTTGAGGGTATACCCCAACGGATTTGTGGGTGAACTGACCAATATCGCCGAGCAGACGATGACCTCACCATTTGGAACATTCAAGATGAGTTCATACGATGCAAGGGTTGCGGGAAGTGTTCCGGTGTTGGCTGGATCACCAACTAAATTCAATGTGCCGGAGATTTCTATCATCATTCCGACCGGATTTTCACCCAACAGGGATGGCCAAAATGACGTATTTGTGATAGTGAGACCTTACAACATGACCATCGGACTGGAAATGTTTGATAGAACAGGAGGAGTAGTCTATAAATCGCAGGATTATAAAAATGACTGGGATGGAAGGGCTAATCAGCGCATGGCATTCTTTGGAAGAGACTTGCCGGATGGAACCTATTTCTACATCGTTACAGCTACAGATAAGTCAACAGGCAAGGTCACCAAATTCAACGGGTATATCACACTAAGACGTTAGTAGTCAATTTTTTACGTATCTTGAGTAACGAGGATATCCAATGAATTTGCTTACAAGGCAACATTGTAAAAATGGGTTAATATTTATCTTGACTACCGTCGTGCTGCACCTTCATGGAGTGGCACAGTTAGAACCTATGTACTCACAGTACATGTTCAACATGATGAATGTAAATCCTGCTTATGCAGGAAGCAGAGGTGTCCCAAATCTTACAGCACTTTTCAGAAATCAATGGTCAGGTATGCCTGGTGCTCCGAAGACAGGCAATGTGTCATTCGACATGCCTTTCGCAACGAATAATTCAGCGATTGGATTTCAGATGTATACGGATCGAATCGGTGTACAAAAAACCCAAGGTTTAAAATTCAATTACGCATACCGCGCACAAGCAGGTGAATCGGGTGTGATCAGCATGGGACTCAATCTCGGATTGCGAAACCGGCGGGCCAATTATACCGACGTAAATACGTTTGTGCCGGGGGATCCTGTCTTCAACTCCAACATCTCGAGTATGAACGTAGATGCTGGAGCGGGGATCTTCTACAATACGGATAATTTTTACATCGGGGCTTCTGCCCCTTTTCTGCTTAAAAGCAATGTGAGTTCAAACGATCCTTTGGAGGCTGGTGCCAAGTGGCTGGAAGCTGTAAAAGCACGTGATTTGAATGTTTTTCTCACTGCCGGCTTTGTTGTTTATTTCAGTGAGCAGCTGGTGCTGAAACCCTCTGCCATGCTGAAACGCAGCGGATCTGCATTTCAGGCCGACATCAACTCCAACCTGTGGATCAATGATATGATTTCACTGGGTGTTTCATACCGCACAAAGGAATCAGTGATTGGTATGCTGGAATGGCAAATGACACCGAAGCTTCGTTTCGGTTATTCATACGATCGATCCATCAACAATTTGCGGCTATACAATTCAGGCTCACATGAATTCATGTTGCGCATAGAATTTGGTACCAAGTCTGAAGAATCCTCTATCCCGAATTATTTTTAATGAAGAAAAAAATATCCTACATATTATTTTTCTTCATGATGCTCTTGGTTGGGTTTGCAGCAGCGCAAACATCCAAACCAAAACCGCTGTCCAAAAATTTGATTTCACTTCGTTCGCTTGCAGAAAAAGAATTCAGGGCATCGCAATATGAAACAGCGATTGCATTGTATCAATCCTATTTCAAGAAAATTTCTTTTGTGGATACCACTGCGCTTTTCAATGTTGCAGAATCCTATCGCTTGAGCAGACAATACGACAGCGCCATTGCTGCCTTCCATAAACTTGTTCTGATTCAACCCGCCTACTTGCCGAACCTTGCAGAGTTGTATGCAACCAAGGGCAACTATAGCAAAGCTGTTGAGATCTACAAATCCGTTCAAACTTCTGATACAGCATTGATCCAAAAAATTTCGTCCAGGTTGATTGGATTCAAGGGCAGAGAAGATTTCCAGCTGGACTCGCTCGATTGGAAAGTAACCAGGTCTGCTGTCAACACCGAAGGCAATGAATCCAATGCGATGCGTTACAAGGATGGCATCCTCTATATTTCATCTGCCATTGGGAAATCAGGTGCCGCTTCCAACATCGGAACAGCACAATTGCTTTTTGCACCTGACACAGTTGTGTCCAAGGAGATCAGCAACAAGGTGGATACAGTCTCCAAAAAGAAAACCGCCAAGAAAAAAACTGTTCGCATTCCAATTGACATCACTGCACGAAACAGCATCGACAACAATACACTCCGCAGACCGCTGCAATTGCAAAAGCCAAGTTCAACCAAAGAGGCTGATTTGATTGATCCGTTTTTGGCGGCATTGGTCAAAACTGGACCGCTTCATTTCTCCAGCAATGCAGACACTGTCTACTACAGCAGTCCCGTTAAACTAAAAAACAAGTCCACCAAACTCGGCATCTTCTTCGCTGTAAAACAAAACGATGCATGGAAGGAGTCAGCTGAAATAACATCTGGATTCAATTTCAATGCTTTTCATCCAACCGCCACTGCAAACGGCAGAAAAATATTTTTCGTTTCAGATGCGAAGGGAGGGTTTGGCGGACCCGATATTTATTTCGTTGAACGCATGGGAGATACCGCCTGGAGCAGTCCAGCGAACGCAGGCAACCTGATCAATACGCCGGGCAATGAATTGTATCCGTCTATTATTGGAGATTCTTTGTATTTCAGTTCCAATGGACGAGGAGGCTTAGGGGGTCAGGATGTATTCGCAGTAAAAATGGGTGCCGATGAATTGGCGGTGAACCTGGGATATCCCATCAACTCATCCTACGATGATTATGGATTTGTTTTCAACAAAGACCGGACGGGTGGATATGTAACAACGAACAGGAATGGATCGAATGATATTTTTGCTTTCAATTTCAAGAAAGTCTATTACAGGGTGGGCGGATCCATCAACTATGCAAGTGACAATACATTGGCAAGCAAGGAGCAGGTTTTCTTGGTGGATGCAAAAACCGATAAGCAGGTAGACAGTACTGTCACTGATGCATTGGGAAATTACTATTTCGATTTGCGTCCCAATCGCCTCTACAGAATTGAACAGCTTGAAAACGGATTGCCCAAGGGCAGTTATGTGGTGAACACCAAAGAGCCGGTATACCTCGATTCAAGCTTGCTTGCTAAAAAAGTTCTGAAAGATTCAACTGCAATAGCAGCCAATCCACTTGTGGATACTGCAGCGGTTGCAATACTGCAACGAATAGCAGATATTGATTCGCTGGTTGCATTGGAAAAAACACTCAATGCCACCAAGCTTGCCATTCAGCAATTGCAAAAAGAGGCTGTTGTGTTGGAGGAATCACCTGCTGCAGTTGACAGCAGCTTGGTGGAAGCGACAGCAAATGTTGTAAAGAAGAAACTGATTCAATCGCAGTTGCGTGAATTGACAGCAGATCTTACCCGCTTGGAGTACAAGAAATTGGAATTGTCTTTTGTATTGCAGCCGCCGAAGGATGTTGTTGCGATCAATTCAACCAAGCCGGTTGAAAAAATCAAGATCGACATCAAGCTGCCCGGTGTGAGTCCCAAGCAGAAAGCCGACTCCATTGCGTATGTAAGGCAGCAGCAGATCATCCAGCTAAAGATGCAGGAGGAAGAATTGTTGCGCGGTGATCAGCTTACGAGGTTCAATGTATATTTTGGATTCAGCAAATCGAGTTTGAATTTGATAGAGCAGAAAATACTGGATTCAACCATCAAGGTATTGAAAGCCAATCCAAAGTTATATGCCGTAATGGGATCGTTTACGGATTGCTCCGGACCAATTGATTTCAACATGCAATTGTCGGCCAGACGTTCCGCAGCAGTTATCAAATACTTGCTTAAAAACGGCATTGACAAAAACAGGATCCGTGAGAACCACTATGGTAAAAACTATTTGGTGCAGAATTGCAGTCCCAAGCGTTACAGTTCGAGACAGCAGTTGTTGAACAGAAGAACTGAAATTTATTTAACCGACGACAGAAGTCTCGCGTGGACCGACCTCGCTGCTGATACAACCAAGAAGTATACTGTCTATACAGCACTTGGTAAGAAGTTGAGTGATTTTGTTTCCTTGAAGGGAGTGTTGGTAGTTGCGCCGAAGAAAAGGCAGTTGGCAGTTGACAGCTCAAAACTGTTAACCGTCAACCGTCAACTGAAATCAGTTGACAGTTCACAGTTGACTGTTAACCGTAAACCGGTAACGGTCAAGGTGCAACAACCAATTGTGAAGAAAGACACCATTGCAGTCGTTGCGAAGAAAGTTGCTGAGGTGAAGGAAGACACCATTGCAGTCGTTGCGAAGAAAGTTGCTGAGGTGAAGAAAGACACCATAGCAGTTGTTGCGAAGAAAGTTGTTGAGGTGAAGAAGGATACAGCTGCTGTTGCTAAGAAAGTTGTCGAGGTGAAGAAAGATACAGTTGCTGCTGTTGCTAAGAAAGTTGTCGAGGTGAAGAAAGACACCATTGTAGTTGTTGCGAAGAAAGTTGTTGAGGTGAGGAAAGATACAGTTGCGGTAGTGAAGACAGTAGATAATAAACAAGTTGAAAAGACAAAACCTACAACCAACAACTTACAACCTATAAATCTTCAGACAGACAGCTTCGTTGTAGTTAAGCCTCAATTAAAGCAATCTGTTGTTCAACCTACAACCTACAACTTAAAACCTACAACAGTCCAATCTGATACAATCGCTATTGCGAAAGCCCAACCGGCAACAGTTAACCGTCAACCGTCAACCGTCAACCGTCAACCGTCAACTCTTCAACAAGATAGCTTCGTTGTAGTCAAACCACAACCGAAAGCAGTTGACAGTTCACAGTTGACGGTTAACCGTCAACCGTCAACTCTCCAACAGGATACAATCGCTATCGCGAAAGCCCAACTTACAACCGACGAAGAAGACCGCATCACGAGAGAAGAACTCCTGGCTGCATTGGATTCATTGGCAAAACTCAGAAGAGAACAGGAGCGAATTGTTGAGTATCTTACGAAGAGAATCAACAAGAAGCCCATTGAGGTATTTACGTATGCCGACAGTGTGACGGTTGAGATCTTTGACAGTGGTATACATGACAAGGACTCTGTATCGGTTATATACAACAGAACACTGGTGGTTGACAAGCATGAATTGAAAGTGGATAAGCCGATCAAGTTCAAGGTGCGCGTTGACAAAGAACGCAGGAACAATGAAATGGTGATCGTGGCTGAAAACCTGGGTACCTATCCGCCGAATACTGCTGTGATGATCATCACCGATAAGTTTGGTAAACATGAGGAGATCATGCTCAGTACCGACCTTACTACCAATGAAGTTGTTATATTCATCCGTATCGATAAACAAGCCAATTCCAATCCAACGAAGAACCAACCTTAAAAACTTTTAATATGAAAACAATGAAATCATTGCTGATTGGATGCTTGGTCATGGGATCCATCAGTGTTTACGCACAATCAACATCCGCTTCATCCAAATCCGCTGCAGCGAAGGCACCTGCTGCTCCTGCTGCTGCCAAAGCATCCACACAAAAGGCTGCTGTGAAGGCTGTGCTTCCACAAGTGGAAATTGCTCAGCAGATTGCACAGGGACAAACCGCGTTTGCTTTTCTCGGCACCTACAATATCTATGCCGGAGTGCAAAAAACCCAGATCGGAACATGCACGTTGAACAACGACGGTACGTATACTGTAACCGTGAACAGTGATGCAACGAGTCACGGTGTGGGCAGCTATGAGTACAAGGCAGATAGCAAAACGCTTGTTTGGAAAGGGGGACTCTTCCTCTCCAACAAGTACAATGGTGTGTTTCAGAAAAACAACAAACTCCGTATCATACTCAGCAAATCAACTTACGCCGAGAAGATCGATTAAGAGGTTGTATCTTTAATTTGAACCAATGTCACTTGAATCATGTTGAAGTATTTATCTTTTTGGATGCTTCTTTTGTTGTCGATTGAATCCACTGCACAGCAAAAAACATACTGCAATCCCATCAACATTGATTATGGCTATACGCCCATCCCGAATTTTTCAACATGGGGGAGACACCGGGCAACAGCAGATCCGGTGATCGTAAACTACAAGGGCGATTATTATTTGTTCAGCACCAACCAGTGGGGATACTGGTGGAGCAAGGACATGAGCAATTGGAACTTTGTTTCCAAAAGATTTTTGCGTCCCTGGCACCATGTATACGATGAACTCTGCGCTCCTGCTGTAGGCATCATCGGAGATACGATGGTGGTGATGGGCTCCACTTACTCAACGAATTTCACAATATGGATGAGTACCAATCCCAAAGCCAATGATTGGAAACCCTTGGTGGATTCATTCAGCATCGGTGGTTGGGATCCTGCATTTTTCACCGACGATGATGGCAGGTTTTACATGTACAATGGAAGCAGCAACCGCTGGCCATTGTATGGTGTAGAATTGAATAGAAAAACATTTCAACCGATTGGTACGAGAAAAGAATTGTATTTCCTGGAAAGTTGGAGATATGGTTGGCACCGTTTTGGCGAAAACATGGATGATACGTTTTTAGACGGTTTCATCGAGGGCGCATGGATGACCAAACACAAAGGGAAATATTATTTTCAATACGCTGCTCCCGGAACGGAGTTCAGTGGATATGCAGATGGCGTGGCAGTAGGCAATGGTCCACTTGATTTTTTTCAAAACCAATCCGATCCGCTGAGCATCAAGGCAGGTGGATTTTCAAGAGGCGCGGGACATGGAGCAACATTTCAGGATAACCAACAGAAATACTGGCATGTATCCACCCAGGTGGTTGCAGTCAAAAATAATTTTGAAAGAAGACTGGGAATCTGGCCAGCGGGATTTGACCAAGATGGTGTGATGTATACCAATACTGCCTTCGGTGATTATCCGCATTATCTGCCAGGTGACACCATTGATCATTTGAAAAGCAGGTTCACTGGATGGATGTTGTTGAACTACAAAAAGCCTGTACTTGTTTCATCTACCTATGGAAATTATGCTGCCAACAATGCAGTAGATGAAAGCATCAAAACGTATTGGTCGGCTGCAACGGCCAACAAAGGCGAGTGGATCCAAACTGATCTTGGAAATATTTCTGCTGTGCATGCTGTTCAAATCAATTATGCAGACCAGGATGCTGTTTTTCTCGGCAAGACGACCGATCAATTCCATCAATACAAATTGTATTATTCAACCGATGGTATAAAGTGGAATCTATTGGTTGATAAATCAGACAACAAAACTGATGTCCCGCATGATTATATTGAATTGCCCAAGCCAGTCCAGGCGCGGTACATCAAAATGGAAAACGTACATATTCCTTCAGGGAAGTTTGCCATCAGCGGACTCCGTGTGTTTGGAAGCGGCAATGGTGCAAAGCCGGATGCTGTCAAAGAATTTGTTGTCTTGAGAACAGAAAAAGACAAACGCAGTGCCTGGTTGAAATGGAGTCCGGTTGACAATGCTTATGCCTATAATATATATCTCGGCACCGATCCCGATAAATTGTATACATGCATCATGGTGCACGATGCAAATGATTATTATTACAAGGGAATGGACTTGAAAAAAACCTATTATTACCGAATTGAAGCCATCAATGAGAATGGTGTTTCTGTTTCATCTAAAATTGTAAAAGCCGATTGATATGAAAAAACCACTGTTTGTTACTTTGTTATTTGTCGTTGCATTGATGCAGTTGAATGCACAGGATCAAAAAATGAATGCGTTCATCAATGCGCTCATGGCGAAAATGACAGTAGATGAAAAAATCGGACAGTTGAATTTGATTACACCAGGATCTGATATACCAACGGGTTCTGTTGTGAGCAGCAATGTTGAGAAAAAAATTGCAGAGGGTAATGTAGGAGGATTGTTTGGTGTGATTGGCCCAGACAAAGTGAAGCAGGCGCAGGATATTGCGGTGAAACAATCGCGCCTGAAAATCCCATTGTTATTTGGATCTGATGTGATCCACGGACATAAAACAATTTTTCCCATACCCTTGGGCATCAGCTGTTCCTGGGATACAGCTTTGATAAGATACAGCGCCGCAGTCGCTGCAAATGAAGCAACGGCAGATGGATTGAACTGGGCATTTTCTCCCATGGTGGACATTGCACGTGATCCAAGATGGGGAAGGGTTTCAGAAGGTTCCGGGGAGGATCCATTTTTAGGATCTGCCATTGCATCTGCCATGGTGAAAGGATACCAGGGAAAATCATTGGCAGATAAAAATACATTGCTCGCATGCGTCAAACATTTTGCGTTGTATGGTGCTTCAGAAGGTGGGCGTGATTATAATTCTGTGGACATGAGCAAGATGAAGATGTTCAATGAATATCTTCCTCCCTATAAAGCAGCCGTTGATGCAGGTGTTGCAACAGTCATGAGTTCATTCAATGATGTTGAGGGGGTGCCTGCAACCGGCAACAAGTGGTTGTTGACAGATCTTCTCAGAACCAAATGGGGATTCAAGGGAATGCTCGTAAGTGATTATACTTCTATTGGTGAAATGGTCAATCACCGCCAGGGTGATATTGCTGAGGTGAGCATACAAGCCATCAAGGCTGGTATGGATATGGATATGGTAACTGAAGCATATTTGGGAACCTTGAAAAAATCTTTGCAACAAAAGAAGGTTGCCATCGCTGATCTCGATAGAGCTTGCAGATTGGTGCTTGAAGCAAAATATAAACTTGGTTTATTTGATGACCCCTATCGCTACATTGATGCTGCTCGTGCTGCGAAAGAGGTTTTGAGTGAAAGCAACAGGACTGTAGCGAGAAAGATAGCCCGTGAGTCTTTTGTTTTGTTGCAATCCGACTACAAGACCCTGCCACTCAAGAAATCATCTTCCATTGCATTGATTGGTCCATTGGCCAATGATCGGAGCAACATGTTGGGTACTTGGGCGGTAAGCGGTGATCCCCAAAAGTCTGTTTCTGTTCTGGAGGGAATGAGAAATGTGGGAGGAAATACATTGAAAATCCAATATGCCAAGGGCGCCAACATCACAGATGATCCAAACCTTGCAAGGCAAGCGAATGTATTTGGAATGAGGGTAGAGATAGACAAGCGGCATCCGGATGAAATGTTGCAGGAGGCATTGTCATTGGCCCGTCAGTCAGATGTAGTCGTTGCAGTTGTTGGAGAAGCTTCTGAAATGAGCGGCGAAGCTGCCAGCAGAAGCGATATTACACTGCCTGCGAGTGAGCAGAAATTATTAAAGGCATTGTATGCAACAGGTAAACCTGTTGTGGTTGTCATCATGAGTGGAAGGCCATTGGTGTTGACAGGTTCTATTGAAGGTGCAGCAGCAGTTTTGCAGACCTGGCATGCTGGTATAGAAGCTGGCAATGCCATTGCAGATGTTTTGTTGGGTGATGCAAATCCCTCCGGAAAACTGAGCATGTCTTTTCCGTATAGCGTGGGACAAATACCGGTATATTATTCTCAAAAAAGAACAGGAAGGCCCATCGATCCAAACAATAAGTTTTCAACCAAATACCTGGATGCTCCAAATGAAGCTTTGTTCTCATTTGGACACGGATTGAGTTATACCAATTTTGTTTACAGTGATTTTCGTCTCAGCAGCAATCAATTGTCAAAGCAGCAATCTATACAGGTGGAAGTGACACTGACCAATTCGGGCAAATATGATGGCGCAGAGGTAGTACAGCTGTACACGCTTGATAAAGTAAGGAGCGTTACTCCTCCTGAAAAAGAGTTAAAGGGATTTCAGAAGATTTATTTGAAAGCTGGTGAGAGCAAGAAAGTTTCATTCACACTCACTGAAGAGATGTTGCGTTTCTACAATCCATCACTCCAGTTTGTATCAGAACCTGGTGAATTTACCGTTATGGTAGGTGGTAATAGCAAGGATCTTTTGGTGAGGGATATTGTTTTGAAATAAATGAATTGTACATAACCTATGGCAGCACCTAAGAAACCTGATCAACAAAATTATTCACTTATCCAGTATCTTGAACTGGGATTGTTGGCGCTCTATTTGATCGTTCATTTCATCACCGACAATGGTGCGATTGATGTAATGGGTCCGCATTGGCTCTATGTTGCAGTTATCGATGGACTCATCCTCTTGTATTTCCTGTTGAATAGAAATAAATACGCAGAACGGATTTCAGCGGTATTGAAGAGTCCGCTTACCATTGCATACGGACTTCTTTTCATTTGGGCAGGCGGATCCTATTTTTATGCGATAAACAGCAATGAGATGCTGGTATGTTATGCACGAATGACCACCACGCTCATCGCATTCATCAATATATCAGTGTTCCTGAAAGACCGGGAAGATTATTTCAGCATCCTAGCCACCATGTTCCTAGTGGTGCTTGGATGGGAATCTGTTTCAACGATCAATACATTTCTGGATGGCATCAACTCTCCTAATATAGATGAAGTCATTCTTGCTGCATCCGGAAACACAGGAAATAAAAATATCATTGCTGCGAGTATAGCCATCAAAATTCCATTTGCCATCTATTTTCTGCATGCCAGAAAATCATTTACTCAATTGATTGCAGCGGGATTGCTTTTTCTTGCTTTTTATGCACTCTTCATCCTCAATGCGCGCGCGACGTTTGTTGGCATGGGACTCCTTACAGTACTCTATCTCATGTACATCATTCTTTCAGTCCGTTCAGATGAGAACAGGCTGACCAAATTCAAGCCATTTGGGTATTATGCATTTTGTCTGCTTGCTTCACTGATGCTCTCGGTCGTTGTTTTCAAAAATATCAAGGAAAACAATGAGGCATTGGGGGGATATGATGATCCATTGAAAAGAATTGGGACCATTGCATTTACAAATGAAGGAAGTGGAAGAACCAATTTATGGGGATTCGCATTTGACTACTTCAAACACCATCCCATTGTTGGTGCAGGATATGGAAACTGGAAGCTGGCTTCAATTCCCTATGAAAAGTTTTACTCAGACGATTACATTGTTGCTTATCATTGTCACAATGATTTCCTGGAAACCTCTGCGGAATTGGGAATCATTGGACTGCTCTTGTATGTTTCATTGTATTTGATCATTTTCTTTACGCAACTCAAACGTATTCTGGATAAACAATCAACCGCTCAACAGAGACTGATTGCCGCGATAGGTATATTCTGCCTCACTGCCTATTTTGTGGATGCTACTTTCAACTTTCCCATAGAGCGAACCATCATGCAGGTGAATTTTGCCTTCATGGCTGCGCTGGTATTTCTGGTTCCAACCGCAACTTCAAAAAAGAAAAGCATTGATACCACTTTCTTCTTTTTACCAGCCTTCTTGTTTGCCGCCATCGCCATCATGATCAACAACCAGGTTTTTGATTCAATGAAGGGACAAAAATTGTTCTCAGGGGATATGGACAAGGACATTGCACAGATTCCTGATCTGGAATATGATTTTCCAACCTATCCGCAACTGTCATATAATTCTATACCGATTGATGCGATCATGTCGAGGTACGCCTTCAAAAAAAATGATTACGAAACCGCCATCCGCATGCTGGACAAGGCATCCAAGCAGAATCCGTACATACATTATTCCGAGTTTGCCAAGGCAGGTATGTACTATAAAATGAATCAGGCCGACAGTGGTTATAAATATGCCAAGCTGGCTTTTGAGTACAAGCCTAGATCTTTCAGCGCATATAAAAACTGGTTGTATGGATCGGTACAGAAAAGAGATACCACTGCAATCGATACTGCATTTGCATTGTATACCAAATACCGCAATGAACCACGTGCATGGGTGGAGTATTTCAACGCGAGCATGGTAGTGAAGCAAAGAGCCAACCAGCGTTTGATCTCATTGGCAGATTCTGCACTCAAAAATTTTCCTGACAGCGTGAATCTTTTCACCAACATAAAAAATAATTTTCTTGCTTCCCTGAACAATCCTGTCCGCAATGTTCCGGTTATTACACCGGAAATGGTGCAGATCGCACAAAAGAATCTGGAACAGGCAACGCTTCATTTCAATCAAAAACAATATGCGTTGGCTGCCAAGGAATATCTGGTGACTGCCAACATTGATGTTACCAATTATGTGCACATGGAGAACGTTGCGATTTGTTATTATTCCATGTCCAATTTTGATCAGGCAATCAGGTATTTCAACAAGGCGATTGCTGTGAGTGGTAACAATGCGGGTAAATCTTATTACTACAAAGGTGTTTCTGAAATCTCCCAAGGCAAGAAGGATCAGGGATGTGCAACCATCAGGACTGCCATGTCAAAAGGATTTCAGGGTGACCCGACTTATAACAAGACGAATTGCAACTTCTAGTTGTCCTGCTTGGGCCAATTGATTTCGAGTCCCTGTTGCTGAATAAATGCCTGAAACATGTTCATTGCATCCTTGTTGGAAGCAATCTTTCTGGGAGTGGTTTTCCTGCTCAAACAATAACTGATCAAACAGCCCACTGCTTCACCAATGCTCCATTCAACCGGATGCAACCTGAAGCAACCATTGGTGATATGCGTAGTGCCGATGTTTTTACAGGCAGGCAATAGATTCTCTTTTTCAACGGGGATCAAACTTCCAAGTGGGATCTGAAAGGGGATGGAATCAAAATCAATATAATTATCACCCGTGCTGCTGGGATGCAAATCGATGTGATAATATCCGACCCCTACACTGTCTTCGAATGGATAATGCGTCATTCCTTTTTTCCCATATGTGTTTTCAAATTGTTCTTTCCCCACATGTTCTTCCTTCACGGTAAAAATTGTTCTTGCTCTTCTTGATTCGCGGATATAGGGATACTTGGCCAATCCGTCTGCTGTTCCCATGATATCCTTGCGCAATCGGAGTCCCGGCCATCCATTTCCACCATCCGGACGCTTGGCCTCTGTCTGCAGCCAATAAAGCAGACTCAAGCTGAGTTGTTTGGCGCGGGCAACATGCTGATTGAATTCCGTTTCACCCACATCCACCAAATTTCCCAGCATATAATCGTTCATCGGCCAGTTGATCAAACTGATGTCGCTCTTATAAACACCCGGGAGAAAATTTTTATGATATATGATGCGGCGGTAATTCCAGAGATTCAGTGTTTTGTTCACCGTGCTTCCATCCGGATTGAAATCCAATGTTCTTGGTTCGAGTGTAACGGGATGAGAATAGGTGAGGCTCAATAATTTTCCGGTCCAAGCTGGACGAAGATCAGGGATATAATTTTTCCAGAAGTCGTATTCACTTGGCTTTTCAATCAGATTGTTTTTGCCTTCCTCATGATCAATGGCAAAGCAACAGGTGAATGATTGCTGGTTCTTGGGATTTGCCACTTCAGCTGCATGCATTTCACCGGTCTCTTTTTTTGACTCTGCACCTGTCACATATTTAGTTTGTGTCAAAGGCAACAAATCACCCAATTCGGTTGCATCGACAAAATAATCTGCTGTTGCTTTGATGGAAGTATGATTGAGTAAATTTTTGATTGTCACTTCAGTGACCTGCAACTTGGTGGATGATGCCTCAACGACTTTGTGGTGGAGGAGCAATTGCACGTGTCCACTTTCGATATATGGTTTGAGCATTTCATGCAATACCGCCAATGCAATTCTCGGTTCATGGCAAAGTCTGGATACCGCACCATCTCCCGGATTCAGGAGGGGTCTAGCTTTTGCTTCTGCTGTAAGCGGATAGTATCTTTTATAATAATTACGCACCTCATTGCGAAACTTCATGTAGCTCGCAGGTGCACCATGTGTTTCAATCCACGGATGTTCATCCGGAGGAACGCCTTGTTGTGTCAATTGTCCACCGATCCAATCAGTCTCTTCCGTGAGAATGACTTTGTATCCATTTCTTGCAGCTGCAAGCGTAGCTGCAAATCCGCCGAGTCCACCTCCGCAAACAATGATATCTGCTTTCATAGCTTGATTGTATGATTAAATATATTAACTTAATGATTACAATTCTTCAAGTATGAGCAATAAGATTTCAACGGCAGGCAATGGATTGTTTGGCATTTCACTGACTGCTGCATTGGCGGGATTTATTTTTGGATTCGACATGGTGGTGATATCAGGTGCTGACAAAGCCATTCAGTCTTTGTGGCAAACTTCGCCATGGTTTCACGGATTCTTTATCATGTCGATGGCCTTGTGGGGAACAGTGATCGGATCTATTTTTGGTGGTGCGCCGACTGAAAAATACGGAAGGAAAAAGATCCTCATGTTGGTTGGAATTTTATTCACGGTTTCATCCATTGGATCGGCACTGGCCAATGATGCATATCTTTTTTCTTTTTTCCGTTTGCTTGGAGGCATTGGCATTGGCATTTCATCTGTTGCAGCCCCCACCTATATTTCCGAAATCTCAACTGCACAATCAAGAGGTCGTTTGGTTGCGATGTACCAGTTCAATATCGTATTTGGCATTCTCATTGCCTATCTCTCCAATTATTTTCTGCAGGGCATTGGAGGGGAGAATGACTGGCGCTTGATGCTGGGTGTGATGACAGTCCCTTCACTGATTTACAGCCTCATGGTTTTCACCATCCCTGAGAGTCCACGGTGGCTCATTTCAAACAAGGGGGATGTCGAAGGAGCGAAGGCGGTGATGATGCGGTTGGGTTTGGAAGGGATTGATGCATTGTTGAAGGGGAATACAGTTGACGGTTCACAGTTGACAGATAACCATCAACCGTCAACCGTCAACAATCAACCTTTCATATCAAAAAAACACTACCGCATCATTGGACTCGCTTTCATGATCGCATTCTTCAATCAAGTATCTGGTATCAATTTCATTTTATATTATGCACCGAGGATATTGGCAGCAGCGGGACTCGCAGAGCAGGAATCGCTCTTGAATTCCATTGCGATAGGTGGTACCAACCTGGTCTTCACCTTTGTTGGATTGTATTTGATTGACCGTTTGGGAAGAAAGACATTGCTGCTGATTGGATCTGTTGGATATGTGATCAGTCTTTGCATGGTGAGCTATGCCTTTTATGCGGGGGCTTCCCCTGCATTCCTGTTGTTCTTTTTATTGTTGTTCATTGCTTCACATGCAGTGGGACAAGGAGCCGTGATCTGGGTATTGATCTCAGAAATATTTCCGAATCACATCCGTGCAAAGGGACAAGCATTGGGCGCGAGTGTGCATTGGGTATTTGCTGCATTGATTACCTTGGTTGCTCCAGTTTTTATTGATGATAAACAAGGAATTTTCAAAGACAATCCCTGGCCGATCTTTACATTTTTTGCTTGCATGATGTTGGCCCAATTGATTTGGGTATTGATAAAAGTTCCTGAAACCAAGGGTGTTTCCCTGGAAGAACTGGAAAAGCAGCTGATCAAATAATCACTCAATGCCTTTTGGTGAGAGCAGGTACATTCTAGTAGATGAAGAATAGGGTCCCTTGCTTCCCTGGTATTTGAAATCAACGTAAAATGCTTTGTAGCCTGTTGATGGGAGTTCCACTTCGATATGGTTGTCTGCAGCTCCTTTCCCAACTGAAAGAGATCCGAATTTTTCATTCCTGAAATCAAGATCTGTTGAAGTGGCTGACCAGATTTGTACATCTTTGAGTTCAGCCGGATTCACTTTCAGATCGAGTACCACTTTTCCATTTTCAGTTTTAATGCTGTTGTTGACCAGCGGATACGCTTCTTTGTTCAACATTTTTCCATAGAGTGCACTCAAGGTTTGCAGTGCCTGTGCTCCTCCTGCCAAATCGTGCCCCGCGTTGGGCACATAGTGAATCATTGTTTGTCCCGGAATTTCATTGATGTACCACTTGATCGCGTCGACAGTCCAGTATTCATCATTCGTTCCAATGAATATCATTTTTGGAACAGAGAGTTTCGATCTGTAGCTGTATGGATCAATCATGGATGTAACAGCTTTTCCTTTTTTGGAAGAGGTTGATTGTGGAATTTCAAGCTTTACATAATCTTCGATCTGATCGCTGTAGGCGCCGTATGATTTGAACTGATAGTTCAAGGTTGCAGGCATGTTCAGCATATCAATGACCATGGGAGCAATGGCTTTGACCCTTGTATCCTGTGTTGCTGCAGTAAGCCAAGTAGTCCATCCGCGTTTGGAAGCACCTGAAATAAAAAATTGATCGATGTTTTTTTGGAACCTGCTTTTTCCAAAATCCTGTATCGCATCCATGGTACGTACTGCAGATTTTGCCATGGGAAAGAGGAGTGGCCAAGACACATCGCCATCTTTCTTGTATTGATGTAATGTATAAGATATCAATTCATCTTCTTTGAGGTTGCCCATCAGCGGTTGATTCGGCGTTTGTTTGAGAATGGCAACGATCGATTGATTGGCAGCAGCCATTTGTGCGGCCACTGGCCACATCTTATCGTTGTTGCTCCAATTGGGTTGCTCATTGGTGTTGGCTCCACCAGCAATGATGACCAATGCACCATTGTGTTGAATGGTATTGGGTACCAGTACAGTTAATTGATGACGCCATGTGATGCCTCTCCATTTCTGAGAGGTCAAAAGCATTTGATAGGCAGTTGTGTTGCCAATTTTTGAACTGTCTTTTACCTGGTATTCATAAAAGGTATCACCATTGTTCATGTAATGCTCAAATGCTTTTGCTGGTTTGATGTTTTTTTGAGCCAGCGCGGAGAATGTAATCAGCAGCAAAAATATCCCCAGCAACAGTGATAACTTTTTCATTTTCGATCTTTTAAGAAAATTACAAAGAATATTTATATGATGGATTTAATATTTCTTTAACCCATGCGATTACATATTAATTTATTACTCGGCGCATCCGTCCTAGATTTGCATCATGATTGAGTTGATAAAAAACAGATCCGACATCGGCGCTGGCACCCGTGGTGCCGACATGGGCATTGATGCGATGGAGATTGCTGCGATCAACCGCGGAGATGACTATTTCAATCGACATCATTACGTCGATGTAAAGACACACAACGAAACCATTTACAATAAGTTCACCAGCAGTTTTGCAAAGCGGATTGAACATGTGTACCAGCAGTGCGAACGCGTTTGCATGGCTGTATCCAATGCGTATCGTCAGCAAAATTTTCCGATTGTCTTGTCAGGTGATCATTCATCTGCCTTGGGTACCATTGCAGGCATCAAACATGCGCATCCTGGAAAAACCATTGGAGTGATTTGGCTGGATGCGCATGCGGATATTCATTCTCCTTATACATC
>JBEGMC010000008.1:0-49908 GCA_041183265.1 Bacteroidota bacterium | reverse complement strand
TATTTATATATATGTGTTTTTATAAACATAATTATGTTAACAAAAATCATATTACATTGTAAATCAACCTATTATTAATTTTCATATCATATTATATTTTTTTATATGTATATAATATGATTACATCAGGGTTACTTTTTTGTATTTTAGGCATATAATTTCAAATTATTTGTAACTAAAACCCAAAAAATGAACTCCAAAACAGTCAGAGACAGGCTTCCATTTATTTTGCTGCTGCTTATTTCCTTCGCTTCCATTTTCGTACCTGTTCTCCCCAATTTTGACGACAAACAATCTGCCTACAACGGCGCTGATATTACCTGGATATTGATCTCAACTGCACTGGTGTTTTTGATGACACCTGGACTCGCATTTTTTTATGGTGGAATGGTGCATCGCAAAAACGTAATCTCTACCATGATCAAAAGCACAGTTGCTGCCGGTGTGGTGAGTGTTATTTGGATCGCATTTGGTTACAGTCTATGCTTTGGAGAATCGGTTGGTGGATTTGTAGGCAATCCCCTCACCCACTTCTTTTTCAAAGATGTAAACAATGCAGAACCATGGGGACTCGCACCGACGATTCCAAAAACTTTGTTCGCGTTGTTTCAACTGATGTTTGCGATCATTACTCCCGGACTGGTTGTCGGCGCATTGGCAGAGAGAGTACGTTTCACTTCCTATATATTATTCATTATTCTTTTCAGCATACTGGTATATGCACCACTTGCACATTGGAGTTGGCACCCAGAAGGATTTCTCTTTAAAATGGGAGCGCTTGACTTTGCCGGTGGCACTGTAGTTCATATCTCAGCAGGTTGTGCTGCCCTGGCTGGTGTACTTGTGCTGAAACGCAGAAAAGCGCATATCGAAGGCGCTGAAGTACCTCCCGCCAATGTTCCATATGTTTTGATTGGAACGGGATTGTTGTGGTTTGGATGGTTTGGATTCAATGCCGGCTCTGCACTGGGTGCAAATGGACTGGCTGTATCGGCATTTGCAACTACCAATACTGCTGCTGCTGCAGCGGGTTTGTCATGGATGTTTTTTGATGTAATGAGAGGGAAAAAACCTTCTGTGATGGGATTCTGCATTGGTGCGGTTGTGGGACTTGTTGCGATTACACCAGGTGCCGGATTTGTTGGCATTCCGCAAAGCATCTTCATCGGAGTTTTCGCTGCCATTGTATCCAATATCGCAGTGCACTTCAAACAAAAATCAACATTGGATGATACATTGGATGTATTTCCCTGTCATGGCATTGGTGGAATTGTCGGCATGATATTAACCGGCGTTTTCGCAACCAAAGCTGTCAACAGTGCAGGTAATGATGGACTGCTTTACGGCAATGTTGACTTCTTTTTTACACAATTGAAAGCGATGCTGATTGCAGTGAGCTATTCATTTGTGGTTTCCTTTCTGATTTTCAAATTCATCAATCTTATTCAACCATTGAGGGTGAGTGAAGAAGAAGAAGAATTGGGACTTGATCAAACACAACACGATGAAAAATATGGCAGAAATCCAAACAAGGCATAACTGCCCTGAAAAATAAACAAGGGTACAGCGCGGGGCAATGTTGGACTAGAACAATTGCCTTTGCCATACCCTCTTTTAGAACTAAAAACCAAAACAATGTTACGAAAACTTTGCTTAACTGCATTGGTTTGCACCGTTGCATACCATGCCTCGGCACAGGATGCCGCTTCCAGCTCAAAGAATCACGCTTTCACATTTTCAGGATCGATTGATGGATATGTCCGACAGGATTTCGGGGAAGACATCACCAACAACAAAACAAGCTTTACCAACAGCTATGGAAAATTCATGTTAGGTATGGTGTCCGGGAAAGCGGATTATACATACAAAAAACTGAATGTTGTTGCAGATATCGGAGTTGGAAAAAGAGCCAAGGAATTTGCTTACAATGACAAGGCACTGCTTTCCAACATCAAACAATTGTATGCCGCTCTATCGTTGAATGATCATCTAAAAATCACAGCCGGATCATGGGCAACACATGTGGGGTATGAAGTGCTCGATCCTTACATAAACAGGAATTACAGCATGTCCTATATGTTTTCCTATGGACCTTTCCTGCACACAGGTATAAAAGCTGATCTGACATTTGGTAAATCCGGTTTCATGCTGGGCTTGGCAAATCCAACTGATTACAGAAAAGCACCGGCCGGAAATAAAAAATCAATCCTTGCCCAATACAGCCTGGCTGTGAATGATGATATCAAATTATATATCAACTATGTCGGTGGACAAAGACCGGCTGATGCAGCCAAAACAAGACAATTGGATGCAGTACTGACGTCAAAAATAAACGACGAGTGGAACCTGGGATACAATGGAACCATCACCGGTGTGAAAGCATCAGGTGCAGCGAAAAGCAAGTCATGGTTTGGCAATGCGGTGTATGTCAATTATGACCCTAAAAAAACCATCGGATTTACACTCAGATCAGAACTGTTTTCAGATAAATACAGACTTGCTTCATTGTCATCTGCATCTTACGGTGGATCAATTCTCGCAACTACCATTTCGGCCAATGTGAAAGTGGGTCCGGTCATGCTGATTCCGGAATTCAGGTTTGAAAATTGTTCGAATAAGGTATTCCACAATAAATCAGGCTCTGAAATAAACGGAACTGCAAGCCTCCTGCTGGGAGCTTATTATAAATTTTAAATCGGTTTTGGGTTAACAACAAGGCTACGAGGCGATTTTCTAATCGCCTCTCTTTATTTCTTTCTGAAGAATATCCTCACAGGCACTCCATTGAATTTGAACATCTCTCTCAATTTGTTTTCAAGGTAATTCTTGTAGGGAGTTTTGATGTCATCAGGATAGTTGGTAAAAAATGCGAAACTTGGCACAGCGGTAGGCAATTGGGTGATGAATTTGATTTTAACTGAATTACCTCTTACGACAGGTGGATGGTAAGCCTCGATTACCTTCAGCATCACTTCATTGAGCTGAGATGTAGGTATTTTTCGATTCCTGTTCTCATATACCTGCAATGCTGTCTCAATCACTTTGAAAATCCTTGTTTTCTCTTTGGCAGAAATAAAAAAGACAGGAACATCTTTGAATGGAGCAAGTCGCTCTTTTAAGTTTTTCTCATAATCCTTGGCTGTATTGGTTGTTTTTTCAACCAGATCCCACTTGTTTACCAAGAAAACAATCCCCTTCCCCTTTTTTACTGCCAAAGAAAATATATTCAAATCCTGCTGGGTAATCCCCTTCTCTGCATCAATCATCATCAAACAAACATCTGCCTCGTCCATTGCCTTGATGGCACGAATGACAGAGTAAAACTCCAAATCCTCATGCACTTTTGTTTTTCTCCTGATACCAGCAGTATCGATCAGGATGAATTCTTTTTGAAAAAGATTATAATGCGTGTGTATGGTATCTCGGGTAGTTCCGGCAATATCACTCACAATTGTGCGTTCTGTACCAACCAGTGCGTTGAGCAAAGATGATTTTCCAACATTCGGCTGACCGATGATGGCAAAATGCGGCAATCCCTCCTGAGGCTGGTCCGCAGAAACTTCAATCAATGCAGCAATATCATCCAGCACCTCTCCTGTACCACTTCCGGACATAGAAGAAAGAAAATACGTTTTCTCAATGCCCATCGAATAAAACTCGGTTGCATCAATTTGGCGTTCACTGTTGTCCACCTTATTAACAACCAGGAATACTGGTTTTTTTGCACTACGCAGCACATCTGCCATGGCTTCGTCCAATGCAGTGATGCCGGTTGTTACGTCACACATAAAAACAATTGCATTGGCTTCTTCTACTGCAATCATGACCTGTTGACGAATCTCTTTTTCAAACACATCTACCCCATCCTGCACAAATCCCCCTGTATCAATCACGTTAAACGTCTTGCCATTCCATTCTGAAATACCATATTGCCTATCACGTGTAACACCGGGCGTGTCCTCCACAATCGCTTTTCGTTGTTCCAACAATCGATTGAAAAAAGTACTCTTCCCCACATTGGGTCTTCCCACAATTGCTAAAGTAAATCCACTCATGATAAATATTCAGTCAAAGCAAGTTTATTGCTCATTCCATTTTTTAAGGTAAGCCACCAGGTCTTCCTCGCGTTTTAAATTCATTTTATTGGCTGAGATCCACTTGGTCATCGCGTTATCAGGTGGCACGATTTCAAAGATGGCATCATCATTCATTTTTTTCAGTTGGGTTATCTTGTTATTGTATTTGATAAAATACCACTGACTGGTTGAAAAGTAATATCGCTTGAGCGTTCCGAACATAGAATCAGCAGAAGAAACGGTTCGTTTGATATACTTGTACAAGGAAACGTTCCCCTCTACCAGCACCTGAGAGTATCCATTCAAAGGCTTTTTGTTAAATTGAAAATCATCGCTGTTCAACATAAAAACAACTCCATTGCTGAATGTTATTTTGTTGGAAAGTTGTGCTGGAGCAATGAATTCTTTACCCCCCTCCCCAATAAAATGCACTTCATGTGTAGCCAGATTCAGTCTGGCTTTGAGCTCCCCAACAGCTGTAGTTCCGTTTGATTTATAAAACTTGGTAACCAAAAAACTATCATTAAAATATGGACTCCCCTTGATTTTATCATAAGGCATTCTAAGTCCAATGCCTTTGTTTTCAACTCCCTCAAAATTCACCTCATGCACAGCCAAGGTATAGGCAGCGCCGGAGAAATCCTCTCGAGGCAAGTACCCAGACTGGCCGCAGGCGTTTGCCGCAACCAAACAGTTGATCCATATTGCAAAAAATACACGCATAAAAAGCATTAATTATATCCGTACTCCTTGAGGTAAAGATCGTTATTTCTCCAGTTATCCCGCACTTTCACAAACAATTCAAGAAAAACTTTTGCATCCAGAAACTTTTCCAACTCCAACCTCGATCTCGTCCCCAGCTCTTTGATCTTAGAACCCTTTGCTCCAAGGATGATTGCTTTTTGTGATTCCCTGTGAACAATGATATCTGCTGTGATTTTTATCAATGTTGTTTTTTCTTCAAATTTGGCAATCATCACTGTGGCCTGGTAGGGCAATTCTTCATCGTACAATTCAAATATTTTTTCACGAATGATTTCTGCTGCAAAAAACTTGGTTGGCAAGTCAGTCAGTTCATCCTTGTCATAATATGCTTCTCCCTCCGGCAACATTTGAACAATGGTGTTCACCAACTGTTCGATGCTCAATTTTTGTTTGGCAGAAATTGTCATCAATTGAATGAGACCAAAATGATTTTGCAGGGAAGAAATTTTTTCTGATAGTTCAATTGGTTTGATAAGATCCGATTTATTCAACACCAAGATCATTGGAATTTTCACCTTGAGCAAGGCTATGTTCATTTGGATCTCCTCGATGGAGTCCCGGGCATCAGCAAGAAATACACAAACATCCGCATCCTCCATGCTTGCATGAACTGCTGACATCATTTTTTCATGCAGCTTGTATTTAGGCTCAATAACACCTGGTGTATCTGAAAATACGATTTGATAATCTTCACCAGACAAAAATGCCCTGATGCGATGACGTGTTGTTTGTACTTTGGATGATACAATGGAAAGTTTTTCACCCAGTATGGCATTCAACAAAGTGCTCTTGCCGGCATTTGGCTTTCCTACAATATTTACAAATCCAGATTTCATCTATGTTCCACAAAGGTAACGTAGTAAAAATTGTTTTGAACATTGATGATTTTACAGTAACTTTGCGATCCACATCGCGAAGTAGAGCAGCGGTAGCTCGTCGGGCTCATAACCCGAAGGTCGCTGGTTCGATCCCAGCCTTCGCAACAAAAAAGGCAACCATATGGTTGCCTTTTCAATTTAAGTATTTTGTCAATCTGCTAGTTTTACCTTGCTGGCCCCTGTTGCACTCAGCTCCACTTGTGTGGGATTTCCATAATAATGAACATTGCTGGCACCAGTTGCCACTGCATGTAATTTATTGGATACAAATATGGTAGAATTGGATGCTCCGGATACTTTGATGTCTGCATTTTCGATTTTAAAAGTTGATGCCTTTAACTTGCTGGCACCAGTCAAGACAGCCTCCACATTTGTTGATCTGCCTGTCAGTTCAACATCTGAAGCCCCTGTAAATTGAAGATGGAGATGACCACAGTCCAGTTTCCCAAGAAAATCACTTGCTCCAGTGAACTTTATTTTTAAGTCATCCGATTTCAACAGATCGGTTACCAGGAAATTTACAGCTCCAGATGCATTGATTTCATTGATGGTGGGTGCAGATATGTACAACTTGAATTTACCATCGCCCGAAATCCAATTCCTGTAACTGCTTTCCAGATCAAAAACCAACACACCTCCGTTGTTTTTCACGCGAATCCTGTCACGCGCTGATGATGAATTGGCACTGACCGCGACCGTATATGTATCACTCACTGAATAATAGACTTTGAAGGGGCCATGGATTTCTATTTTAGAAAAACGTCCGATGTCACGTTTCACTGCCATTGGATCGCTGATGATCAATTTATCCTGGGCCTGCAGCAAACCGATGAATAAGATTCCGAATACTGTAAACAGTTGCTTCATGTCAATATGTTTAAACTTAATACGCTTAATGATGAAATTAGTTACAACAAATCTTGCATTTCGAAGATAATTTTTTTGAAACTGACGGAAAGTATAATTTTGTGTTGTTCCGGGGTGCTTTAGGTTGATACCAAGGCTGAGAAAAACCCGTTGAACCTGATCAGGATAATGCCTGCGCAGGGAAGGACAGTCAACCACATCTTATTCCTTCTCTCCCGGTACAACCTGACTGATTCACATCAAAAAAATCGGTCATGAAATCACATTTTTCACTTGCGTTGTTCTTACTCGCTTTCACTCATGGTTTTTCACAAGTGAGCCAACCAAAATCAGTTGATCCATTCACCTCGAGCGACTCCAGCATGAAAAAAGCATCACTGATGCCCACCATTGAAATACAAGGCGTAAGGGCGGAACAAAAATATCCCTTTACACAGTCCATGATATACAAAAGCAATATTGTAAAAAACAACCTGGGACAAGATATCCCCTTTCTGCTCAATCAGGTGCCCGGTACAGTTGCCAACTCAGATGCCGGCAATGGAATTGGTTATACCGGGATCAGAATCAGGGGAACAGATCCGAACAGAATCAATTTTACCATCAATGGTATTTCATACAACGATGCAGAGTCGCAGGGCGTATTTCTGGTGAACATGCCTGATCTGCTTTCTTCAACCAACAGCATTCAAATCCAAAGAGGTGTTGGCACAAGTACCAACGGTGCCGGTGCATTTGGTGCTACAGTCAATATACTGACCAATGAAATACAGGAAAAAGCTTATACAGAATTCAACAACAGTGTTGGCTCATTTAATACTTTCAAAAATACATTCAAAGCTGGTACAGGATTAATCAATAACAGATACAGTGTTGACGTTAGACTATCATCCATTACAAGTGATGGTTATATTGAAAGAGCAAGCAGCAACCTAAAATCATTCTATGTATCTGCGGCGAGTATAAAGGAAAACTCCTCATTAAGGTTTAATATCATCTCGGGTAAAGAAAAAACCTACCAGGCATGGTACGGAGTTTCTGAAGAACAAATGAAAATAAACCGTAGATTCAATGAAGCAGGACAGAGACCTGACACCACACCATATGACAACGAAACGGATAATTATTGGCAAACACATTACCAGCTCTTCTACAATAAAAAAATCAATACAAAATGGAATTTGAACAATTCCTCTTTTGCAACAACTGGAAGAGGCTATTATGAGCAATATAAAGTGGATGAATCATATCAAAAATATGGGATACCCATTCCAATCATCAACGGAATCAGAGTGACAACATCTACTGATTTGATCAGACAACTTTGGCTTGATAACATTTTCTATGGAAACAATATTTCCGTAAGACACAAAAATGAAAAGAGAGAAGTTACGCTTGGTGGCAGCATAAGCAATTACCTTGGAGATCATTTTGGTAAAATAATATGGTCGAAATACGCCATCACAAAAGATTACAAGTGGTATGACTTGAATGCAAACAAGTCTGAGCAGTCGGTTTTTGGAAAGTGGATGGAAGAATCAGGAAACTTCCAATTTTTTGGTGATCTTCAGTTGAGAAATGTGCAATACAATATCGATGGATTCAGAACAAATCCAACATTGAAGATTGATCAGCAGTGGACATTCTTCAATCCAAAAGCGGGTATCAGATACACAAAAGATAAAGTAAGCAGTTACATATCATTTGCCAGGGCAACCAAAGAACCGAACAGAGATGACTTTGAGGCAGGCAATCAGGAAATACCAAGACCAGAGAGACTGGATGATTTTGAAGCAGGTATCCAAAAAACTGAGAAAAAATACAGATACGCCATCACACTCTATTATATGAATTACAGAGACCAGCTGGTACTGACTGGAAGGATCAATGATGTTGGTGCTTATACCCGGACCAATATCGCAAAAAGTTTTCGCAGAGGTATTGAATTGGAAGGAACATACGCATTCAAACCCTGGCTTCAACTGACCAGCAATCTTGCGTTGAGTCAAAACAGGATAAAATCTTTTACAGAGTATTTTGATGATTATGACAACGGCGGACAAAAAACAAATGATTACAAATCAACCGATATTGCTTTTTCACCATCTGTTGTAAACAATACCATACTCAGTGCAACCATCATGAAAAAAACGGAGTTGAGATGGATTGCCAAATATGTCAGCCGACAGTACCTTGACAATACTTCCCGCAAAGACAGAAGCCTGGACGCATACCTGGTGAATGACTTCCAGATCAACAGAACATTTTCAATGAAAAACGGATCAACCATTTCTGCAGTGATACAGGTAAACAATCTGTTCAACACGCGCTATGCACCCAATGGTTATAACTATAGTTATTTATATGGAGGAAATATTATCAATAATAATTACTACTACCCCATGGCAGAGCGAAATTGGATGCTTGGATTGAACATTACATTATAATTTTTTACAAAATAATTTTTTTACGCGTTTTAATCTCTTGATCATTTTTTTGCAATGTCATTCCACATATGTTGCATATACAACAAAAGTGTATGCAACATTTTTTCAAAGCAATGGTGATGGCGTTTTTTCTTGCCGGATGCGGTGCACAACACAACATCACCTATTCATGGTCTAACAAAGCTTTCCATCCACCTGCCCCCTATAAAAAAATATTTGTTGCAGCATTGGTCGCAAATCCGCATGTAAGAACTCACCTGGAAGAAGAGATGGGAATCGCTGCCCAAAAAAAAGGATTTGCCGTGGAAAGAAGTTGGGATCATTTTCCTCCAACATTTGAATCCAGGAATCCGCCGCGACGTGAGCAAATGATTGAAAAAATCAGATCGCTCCAATGCGAAATAATTTTTACCATCAACCTGGTTGATAAACGCAGTGAAACAAGATATATACCCGGAGGAATGGGCCTGTATGGTCCATACCCAGGATATGGATTATTTTTCGGTGGTTTTTATTCATACTGGTCACCTTTTTTCTATGACCCCGGGTATTACGTTACAGACAGGTATTATTTCATGGAAGGAAATTTGTTTGATGCCAAAACCGAAACTTTGATTTGGTCGGTTCAAACAAAATCGATCAATCCATCCTCTATTGAAGATTTCAGCAAAAGCCTCATTGAAATGTTGATGCAAAAAGCGATGGATGATATGCAACAGCAATGATCAGACTGGGAACTGATCTTGCCAAGCGAGCATTCCCCCTACTACATTGGTCACATCTGAAAAGCCCATTGATTCCAGGATGAGCGCTGCTTGTCCGCTTCTGTTACCACTGCGACAATACAAATAAACTTCTTGATCCCTTAGGTTCTCAATGGGATCAATTTCACCAATACGTATATTGCCGAGGGGAAGCAATATCCCCCCGATATTGAACTCCTCATGCTCTGATGGTTCACGAACGTCTACCAAATGCAAAGATTCTCCAGCAGCCAATCTTGATTGGAGGGTGCTAACATCGATTGTTTTCATGAAAGCAAAATTATTGAATTATTGTTGATCTGGCGATTTTTCAGGAACCGGGGGACGCTCAGGTTTTGCAATGGATAACTTGATATCGACCAGCTGTCCGACCCTAAGGACATTGACATTGTTTTGCACATCATAAGGTGGTGGATTCTGCCAATAAACGAAGCCGGCAGTGGTATCGGAAAGTCCCTCATCCAACATGATCAATCCTGTGGCAATTCCGTTTGATTGCAAAAATGTTTTCGCCTCACCGTATGTCATGCCAAACAAATCAGGCACGGGCATCTCTGCTCCACCCAGTCCTGATCCAATGAACAAGGACACAGATGACCCCATTCTGACGGGTGTACCAGGCTTGATGGAAGATCCATCCACCCATTGATCTTTTACTGCATTTTTGGCGATGTCTGAGACATAACTGGTATCGCCCAATTTGAGTCCGACTGATTTCAGCTCAGACAATGCATTGCGCAGTGTCATACCGATCAGGTTCGGCATGGGTATTGTAGGAGGAACCGTTCGATTGATGGTAAGGTATACCACCCTGTTGACTTTAACGGTTGCTTCCGGATCCGGAAATTGTTTGATGATCACATTCGGCTGCAGCGTATCTACATAAATAGAGTCCTGTATCACCACTTCAAATCCCTTTCCTTCTAAATTGGATTGAACATCGTCCAACAATTTCCCCTTGACATCCGGCACAACCAGGTATTCACCATGATTGGTGATGATGTTCAAGGTAAGCAGGAAAACGCCAACAAGCATGATTGAAATACCCATTCCTGCAAGGATATTTTGCCAAAGGGGCCTGCTGGTGATGAAAGAAAAATTCATGGTTTATAACTTGGATTTCAATGCATCATCAATCAGCATTGCATAAAATTCTTTGAGCGACATGCCGGCTGCGGCTACCTGCTGAGGAACGATGCTGGCATCACTTTGTCCGGGTACTGTATTGATCTCAAGCAAATACGGCTCCTGCATCTCTTCATTGTAAATGAAATCCATTCTCACCACTCCTCTGCAGTTGAAAACAGCGTAAATGCCCGCGGCAGCAGTTTTCACCTTGTTCGCAACTTCTTCACTGCAAACCGCTGGTGTTACTTCAGTTGATTTTCCCTGGTATTTTGCTTCAAAGTCAAAAAAATCATTCTGAGACATCACTTCAGTAAATGGTAGGGTACTGATCTTTCCTTCAGATTTATAAACGCCAATGGTAAACTCTCTCCCAGCGATGAATTCCTCCACCAATACCTGGTCATCTTCTCTGAATGCTTTTTCCAATGCTTCCTCCAACCCTTCAGGTGATGCCAATTTGCTCATACCAATACTGGATCCGCCATTGTTCGGTTTCACAAAAACGGGGTACCTCAGAGCCTGCAAATGGACTTTCTTTTGCAAATGATTTTCTTTGAAAAGATGAACCGACTTTGCAACATGGAATCCTGCTGCACCCGCAATGGCCACTGTATACCTTTTATTAAAAGTAATGGCAGAGGCAGTTGCATCGCAGGATGTATAAGGGATCTTGAGCAAATCAAAGTAACCCTGTAATTTCCCGTCTTCGCCTGGCGTTCCGTGAATACCGATGAAGACAGCATCAAAATGAACTTTTTTTCCTTCAATGGTCAAAGAAAAATCATCCTTGTTGACTGGGATCTCCTTTCCCTCTTTGGTAGTGTGAAACCACTTCTCGGGAGTGATATCAATGCGATACAGGTTGTACCTGGAAGGATCAATATGCTTCTCAATCGTGATGGCACTTTTATAGGAAATCACGGCCTCAGAAGAATACCCACCTGTCACCAATGCAATGGTTGGGTTCGACATGTATGTGAAAAGCTTAAATGTGTAATTTCTCTTTCTTCGACATCAACTCGTCAACTGTTTCTCTGTAGAGCTCATCTGGCACGCAGCAGTCAACCGGACAAACAGCGGCACATTGTGGTTCCTCATGGAATCCTTGACACTCTGTACATTTATTGGGAGTAATGTAATATGTATCATTGCTGATGGGTCCGTTTTTAAGATTTGCATCCACCACAGTTCCGTCCATCAAAGTGAAATTGCCTTTTACAGTTGTGCCATCTGAGATAGCCCATTCCACACCACCTTCATAAATGGCATTGTTGGGACACTCTGGTTCGCAAGCACCGCAATTGATACACTCATCTGTAATTTTAATAGCCATATGATTAAATTTTAAAAAGGTTCAACAAGGGGTTAATTTTGCATGTAACAATGCATTCTAAAGTTAACGCAATGCATTGAAAACAACAGCATGAAATTAGAAAAAAGGATAGAAATCTTGGGCCTTTTGGGCGACTATCTATCAACAGATAGTCCACTGTACGAAACAGCAAGAATCAGCGCGCATGCAGAGAACAAATGGTTCCTGCCTGAATATTCCTGGAAGGCAGGAAAATCCATTGCCGATCACATGTTGAGAAAAGATGCGTTGCTGGCCTTTGCAACAAAATACCAGGTTCCAGACATGCCGAATCCGGCATTGAAAATAGGAATGGTCTTTGCGGGAAACATACCTTATGTGGGAATCCATGACCTGATTTGCAGTTTTCTATTTGGCTACCATTCGGTGGTCAAACTTTCTTCAAAAGACTCCGTATTGACAAAAGAAATTGCAAGATTTTTGATGGAAGCACATCCTGAAATGAGTTCCTATATCACCATCAGTGAAATGCTGAAAGGATGCAATGCCTATATCGCAACCGGCAGCAACAACAGTGCCAGGTATTTTGAATACTATTTCAGCAAGTACCCTCATATCATCCGAAAAAACAAAACCTCTGTTGCCATTCTCAATGGCAATGAATCAGCAGAAGACCTGAATAAATTGGCGGATGATGTACAGCTTTACTTCGGACTCGGATGCAGAAATGTTACACAAATTTTTGTTCCTGTTGGATATGATTTTCTGCCATTGCTGAATGCATTGAGGAAATATCAGCATTATGCCGAACACGACAAATACAAAAACAATTTCGACTATCAGCTCACCATTGCAATCATGAACAATCGGTTTTACATGAGCAATGACTCCATTGTATTGCTTGAAAATCCGCATCCTTTCTCCCCTATTTCCCAATTGCACTATCAATTTTATGAGGATAAACAGTCGGTTCTTGACCAGTTGAACATGGAAGAAATCCAATGTATTGTAGGCAACGGATTGATCCCTTTTGGCGGTGCACAAGACCCAGGATTGGAGGATTTTGCTGACGGGGTCAACACCATGGAATTTCTGAAAACCCTTGCATAATATTTCGACACAATGAAGGCCCCATAAGGATTTGTTAAATAGGATGACAGGTTGTCTGAAATTCAGTCAGGTTTCTTTATTTGCAAATGATTAGGCATAAAAATTGTTCATTAAATCAAAAAATCAACATATGAATATTAGGCAAACATTGACCGTGGTTCTTATCAGCGCCGCAACATCCGTTGGCGCCATGTTTGGTTATGATTCATTTATCAGAAAGCCAAGCAACATCCAGCAAAATATTTCAAAACTGCCCGCGAGCTATGCCGGCTTTTTTGACAGCAACAGCAATGTCCCCGGACAACCGGTCGATTTTCAACCTGCCTCTCAGGCTGCCGTTCCCGCAGTAGTACACATTACTACCACCATCGGCAGCAACCAGGCAAGCAATAACCTGCCCAGAACAAGGAGAAGTCCCTTCAGCGATTTGTTTGGAGAAGATTTCTTTGAAGATTTTTTCAATGGACCTCAAATGAGATCTGTTCCCCAACGCGCGAGTGGATCCGGCGTCATCATCAGTGAGGATGGATATATTGTAACCAACAACCATGTGATTGACGAAGCCAGTGAAATCAAGGTTACGCTGAACAACAAAAAACAATATACCGCCAAACTCATTGGCACAGATCCCAGCAGTGACCTTGCACTGATAAAGATCGAAGAAAAAGGTCTCAACTTTTTATTGTACGGAAATTCCGATAACGTAAAGCTCGGACAATGGGTACTGGCAGTTGGATATCCTTTGAATCTAGAGACAACCGTAACGGCTGGAATTGTGAGTGCGAAGGCAAGAAGCCTGGGACTCAATGCGAGAAAAAGCAACTCACCCATCGAATCTTTCATACAAACGGATGCAGCTGTCAACCAGGGCAACTCAGGTGGTGCACTGGTGAGTACTACCGGAGAATTGGTAGGAATTGTTTCAGCGATTGCATCTCCAACCGGTGCCTATGCTGGTTATTCCTACGCGATTCCAGTCAACATTGTAAAGAAAATCATCAACGACTTATTGCAATTTGGAGCAGTACAGCGAGCCTATCTCGGCATCAGCTATCTGCCTGAGACAGCTCCTGAATCTGAAAAAACAAAAAACAAATACAAAGAAGGCCAGGGCGTTTTGGTACTTGAAGTGGCAAAGGATGGCGCCATGGCAAGTTCGGGTATTCAATCAGGTGATTACATCACCAAAGTAAATGGAGCCAAGGTTACCGGTGGAAGTGAAATGGTGGAACAAATTGCCAGCTACAAACCAGGCGACAAGATCAATGTCAGCTATCTCAGAAATGGAAAAGAATACACAACGTCCATTACCTTGAAGAATAAAACAGGTACATATGATATTGTAAAGAATACTGTTTCCGATAAATTAGGTGCCAGCTTCCAGACATTGGACAAGAAAAAAGCAAGTGAATATGGAGTGAAAGGTGGTGTGGTGGTGAGCAAAATCAGTACAGGATTGATTGACGAACAAACCAGAATGAAAGATGGTTTCATCATCCTGAAAGCAAACGGAACGGAAGTGAAAACTGTGGAGGAATTGATGAACAATGTTTCAAAATCACCCAAAAAATTGCTGTTGGAAGGTTTCTATCCAGGATACGATGGCATGTACCAGTATCCCATTGAAATCAATGAATAACAAAACGGATGATAAAAAAAAGGTGGGAAACGCTCCCACCTTATTTATTTTATCCATACTTGGTAAGTCCATCTCTTCATATCAACATACAAATACCTGCTCTCCAGGTTTTTTTCTTCACCACGGAAGATCTCGCGGTACTCCCCCTGATCATCCCCCAGATCAACTTCAAGATCATGAAGGTCGTAGGGTGAGAAATTTATCAACACGAACATGACATCACAGCCTGTTTTTCGTTTGAAACTGAGTACGTGATGATCGATGCTGTTCCGAAGCAGCACCGGACGAGCAGATGGGTCAATGAAACATGCATGGGTTTTTCGAAGTCCCAGCAATGATGAATAAAAATCATGAAGGGCTGGATGGTTATCCCATGCGATAAAGTCCTTGTCAAAAAACGGCAAACGTTTGTGATTGGGCAATTCCTGTCCGCTGTATATCAATGGTATACCGCTCCATGTACCGGAAAATACTGCGAGAGGGGCTGTCATTTCACCATATTTTTCATACTCTGTACCATTCCAACTGTTTTCATCGTGATTGCTTGTAAACCAAGCTGGAAGTGCATTTTGTGGCATGCTGCCGTATGCATATAGTGTATCGCGCAAGAGATGGATATGCTGTGCGCCTTCATCTTTGAAATGTTTTGTTGCATGCATCCATTTCCAGGTATATGCTGCATCAAATACTTGCATGTATGCAGGATGTTCCAATGGATCCAATTCGGCAAGCCAGAACAGGTGTTTTTCCACTTCCACTTGTTTTCGCGCCTGCATCCAGAAATCAACCGGCGTCAACATGGCCATATCACATCTAAATCCATCAATATTGCATTCCTTGACCCAGTACAACATGCATTCAATCATCGCATCCCTCATTTCCATGTTTGCATAATTCAAATCGATCACATCATCCCATCCGTGTGCATCAAAAAATTTTCCCTCATGGTTCAGTTGATAAAATCCAGGGTGCTTTTTCGTCCAGATGTGATCATGACCCGTGTGATTGGCCACCCAGTCAATGATTACTTTCATACCCAATGCATGTGCCTGCTGAACAATTGATTTGAAATCATGGATGGTGCCGAACTCCGGATTGACATCGGTATAACTGGAACAGGCATAGTAACTACCCAACGTTCCTTTTCTGTGTAAGTTGGAAATGGGTGTAATTGGCATAAACCAAAGCACCTCTACCCCCATGGAAGCAAGTCTGGGCAGATGTGCTGAAAAGGCCTGAAATGTGCCCTCGGGTGTATATTGCCTGGTATTGACTTCGTAAACATTGGTGTTCCAAGCCCAGGATATCAATCGAAACTCCTTTTCCATGAGGTCAAGTTATGAAATGTTTTACTGCCCGATTGGTTAACTTTGCAGTCAAATGAAACAATTTTCCATTCCATCAAAATACAGGAGTCCCCTGATCACTGCCATCAAATCAAAACGCAAGGAAGCGGATAAATTGAAGAAGGATTTCAGTCCAACGCAACTTGACTTTGATACAGTAACTTTCAAACTGGCAAGACATTTTGGATTTTGTTATGGCGTTGAAAATGCGATTGAAATTGCGTTTCAGACCATTGAACAACATCCGGGCAGGCGTATTTTTTTATTGAGTGAGATGATTCACAATCCGTTTGTGAATGAGGATCTCATCAACCGTGGACTCCAATTCCTGATGGATACCAAGGGCAATACACTCATCCCTTTTGATGCATTGACCAAAGATGATATTGTAATCATTCCGGCATTTGGCACTACAATTGACATTGAAAACAAGCTCAAATCAATCGGTATTCAAATAGAGCAATACAACACCACTTGCCCCTTTGTGGAGAAAGTATGGAACCGTGCTGAACAAATTGCCGATAAAGGGTACAGCATTGTCGTGCATGGCAAACCCACACATGAAGAAACCAGGGCAACCTTTTCACACAGCAATGTACATGCTCCTACCATTGTCATCAACGACATGGACGAGGCCATTCTATTGGGTGACTGCATATTGGGTAAACATTCCGCTGCAACATGTTACCAGCTGTTCAGCGGCAGGTACAGCGAAGGCTTTGATTTTGAACGTGATCTTCAAAAATTTGGCGTGGTCAATCAGACGACCATGCTGGCAACCGATACACAAGCGATCGCTGATTATCTTAAGCAAATCATCATAAAGAAATTCAATTTAACCGCTACCAATGTCGGCGAACATTTTGCAGACACCAGAGATACACTTTGCTATGCCACGAATGACAATCAGTCCGCGGTCATTCACCTGTTGAAAGATCAGGCTGACCTGGCGATTGTGATTGGCGGGAGAAAAAGCAGCAACAGTTCTCACCTTGTTGAATTATGCGAGGAGAAACTACCTACCTATTTTATTCAATCAGCCGAGGATATATTATCCCCAAGCAAAATCAAGTGTTTCAATTGGAGGACGCATGAAGAATATTTCGCTGAAAACTTTATCCCGGGAGGCAAAACGCCTGTTATTGCCATCACCAGCGGGGCTTCCTGTCCGGATGCCATCGTTGAGAACGTGATTGAAAAACTCCGTGGCTATTTCCCCGACAGCAAGCCGATGGAGGAAATCATAGCGCAGTGGACCTAAGCATTTATTTTTTCACTTGCCCATTGCAAAACCAATCCCAGTTGCTCCTCAGGGGTCATGTGACTGTTGTCTAACACAATGGCGTCATCAGCCTTTCTGAGTGGCGAAACTTCCCTGGTGGAATCCATATGATCCCTTTGTGCAAGATTCGATCTGACATCTTCCATTTGAATGGATGGATTTTTAGCAGCAAGTTCCTTGAATCTGCGCATGACACGTACTTCAGTGTCTGCCGTCATAAATATTTTCAGCTCAGCTTCGGGAAAAACTGCTGTTCCAATATCTCTCCCATCCATTACTATTCCCTTTTCTTTTCCAATCAACTGCTGTTGCTTCACAGCAAATTCCCGGACTTCCCTGATGGCAGCCACTTCACTTACTTTTTCAGCAACCTTCATTTCTCGAATGTTTGACTCCACATTTTCACCATTCAGGCAGATCTCATTGTTTCCATTTTGCGTATTCAAACGAAATGAAAGATTGATATGACGCAAAGCATGTGTGACCTGCTTTATATCAGCAACATCAACCCCATGATTGATAAAGTAGAGTGTGATGGCCCTGTACATGGCACCTGAATCAATGAACACATAATGCAGTTGTTTGGCCAATTGTCTTGCCATGGTACTCTTTCCGCAGGAGGACCATCCATCCACGGTGATGATGATTTTCTTCAAAAGCGTCATTTGCAGCAAAATTCATGCATATTGGGTGAACGGCAAAATATCTAACTTTGTAAGAATCATTTCATATGTTGAAAATCGGCATATTCGGCGTCGGCCATCTTGGAAAATTTCACATCAAAAACTGGAAAGAAATCGATCATGTTCAAATCATTGGATTCTTTGATCCCAATGATGCGGCAGCAAAAGAAGTTGAAAGCCAGTTTGGACTCAAAAGATATACGGATATGCATGCATTGATAGATGATGCAGATGCAATTGATGTGGTAACTCCCACACAGTTTCATTATGAGACATGTGAAGCAGCTTTGAGGAAGAGCAAGCATGTATTTGTTGAAAAACCCCTTGCCAATAACATGCAAGAGGCTGCAGATCTGCTGAAATTGACCAAGGAGGCCAAGGTGAAATTCCAAGTGGGACATGTTGAGCGATTCAACCCGGCATTGAGTGCACTTGACAAGTCAGCCATACATCCCATGTTCATAGAAGTACACAGACTTGCGCAATTCAATCCAAGAGGCACTGAAGTCAGCGTGATCTTGGATCTCATGATCCATGATATAGATGTGATCCTGAGCATGGTGAAGAGCGATATCAAACATATTTCTGCAAGCGGTGTAGCGGTCATGACGGATACCCCTGATATTGCCAATGCAAGGATTGAATTTCACAATGGGTGTGTAGCCAACCTGACCTCTTCAAGGATTTCGATGAAAAAAATGCGCAAGATGAGGGTCTTCCAAAAAGACGCATATGTAGGGATCGATTTTCTGGAGAAAAAATCCGAAATCATACGACTCAGACAGGATGCAGATAACGAAGAATTGTTTTCATTTGAAATAGACACACCCAAGGGAAGCAGAACCATTGTTGTTGAAAATCCAAATGCAGCACATGACAATGCCCTTCAGGCTGAGCTTAGGTCTTTCAGAGATGCAATATTGCTTGATCAAACCCCTGTTGTCTCTGAATTAGATGGTTATCATGCTTTGGAAGTGGCACATCAGATACTGGAAAAAATAAGAAGTCAGCAACTGAATCAATCCTGACGCATACCCAACCTCCATTTCGCATAGAGGAGATCATCCGGATAGGTGATCTTGATGTTTTGTTCCTCCCCATGAACAGTGTGCACTGGTATACCTGCATGTTCAGCAACAGTGGCTTCGTCTGTAAACGTTTCTTTATAATCAACCTGGAAGGCTGGAATGAGAATGGAAGCCTGAAAGGTTTGAGGCGTTTGAACCGAATACAGCTGATCTCTCGAAACAACTTCAGAAGATCCGTCCACCGCTACCCTTCTCATGCTGTCGCGAATCGGGATGACAGGAATGGCAGATCCTGCAGTGAGTGCTTTTTCATAGCACCGTTCGATCAACAATGAGGAGACCAAACAACGAACGGCATCGTGGACAAAAATAATATCATCGTGACCAGCATGCGCAATGCCGTTTTTTACAGAATGGAAGCGGGTTGCCCCTCCTTCGACAAGTTGTATGTCGGAAGAATAGCCAAAATTGTTGAGTAACTCCCGGGTGTAATCAATATACTGTTTGGGCAGCACCAGGATGATTTTGATATCATGGAATGCTGATATAAATGCATCGATGGAATACAGCAAAATGGGCTTGCCATCCAACAATAAAAATTGTTTGGGCAGTTCATTGCCCATGCGCATACCACTTCCACCTGCAACGATCACAGCCAACTTTGACATCATGCCGTTTTTTTTCTGTTCATGATCATGTAATAGATGGGGACTCCCAACAGCGCAATGATGAGTCCTGGCCAAGTATACCCAGGTTTGAATTTGATCAAGAGCACACAGAAACTGATTCCCATGATGATATAAATAAATGGAATCAGGGGATATCCAAATGCCTTGTATGGACGTTCAATATCAGGTCGCTTTTTTCGAAGGATGAAAATACCAATGATGGTCAGCACATAAAAAATAACAACAACAAAACAAACCATGTCCAGCAACTCTCCGTATTTACCGCTCAGGCACATCAAACTTGCCACCAAGGCTTGTGTCCACAGCGCCCACTCAGGAACTGCATTTTTATTGAGTTTGGAAGCATTGTTGAAGAAAAGTCCATCTTGAGCCATGGTATAATAAACCCTGGCGCCAGCCATTACCAATCCATTGATACATCCAAAAGTGGAAACCATGATGAGCACAGCGATGATGGACCTGCCGGCTGCACCAAAAATCACACTGGCGGCTGCAACGGCCAACCGATCCTCTTCAGGTTTTGCAATTTGCTCCAGTGGCAGCACATTGAGATACATCAGGTTTGCAGATACATAAATAAGTGTAACAATCAGGGTTCCCAGGAAAAGACTGAGTCCAATGTTTCGCTTGGGATTTTTGATTTCAGCTGCAATGAAGGTGACATTGTTCCATGAATCACTGCTGAATATGGAACCAACCATCGAGGATGCGATGGCCCCCAAAAGGGTGATGCCTCCAATGGATTCCCAAGTAATGGACCCATCATCATTGAGAAGTGCTCTCTGTGAAAGCATACCAGAGAGCATATTTTCAGACCAAAAGCTTTTCTGAACAAACAAAAAACCACACATGATCAAACCAAACAGTGCAATCAATTTGGAAATAGTAAATGTAGTTTGAATCAACTTTCCTTCTTTTACACCTTTTGTATTGATGTATGTCAAAACCAAAACAACCAGAATAGCTATCAGCTGGGCATAATAAAGTTTGATAGATCCCAATGTAAGAAAAACATTCTCATCTTTCAGATTGAGTGCCGGGAAAAAATAGCCTGCAAATTTTGCAAATGCAACACCAACAGCTGCAATGGTTCCCGTTTGAATGACAGCAAAAAAACTCCAACCATAGAGAAAGGCAATCAGTGGATTGAACGCCTCACGAAGATAAACGTATTGTCCGCCGGCCTTCGGATACATGCCACTGAGTTCACCATAACTGAGCGCAGCACTGATGGTCATGAATCCGGTAATGAGCCAAACCATGATAAGCCATCCTGCACTTCCTACACTCCTTGCAATATCTGCACTTACAATGAAGATCCCTGATCCGATCATAGAACCTGCAACAACCATGGTAGCATCGACCAGTCCCAGGCTCGGTTTGAATTCATTTTGTTCTGCCATAACATGCATTTAAATAAAATCCCGGTTGTTTGAACCGGGATTTAAGATATGAAATTCGTTGCTTATTTTATTTTTTCGAATCGGATTTGTTGTAAGTCTTGTTAAGACCAGCAACCACCTCATTGGTGATGTTGTTGGATGAATCTTTATAGAACAAAACATTCATGGAACTGGAAGTTGAAAAAATATAACTGTACTTTTTATCCTTGTTATACTCAACCAAGAAGGTATCAATTTTACCTTTCAATTCCTCCAACATTTTCACACCATCTGTGGAAATGGCATTTTCCATGTTTCTTTTCTGCTCTTCCAAATTTTGCATTTTAGTCTGGTATGAACGTTGAAAGTTTTCATACTCGGATTGGGTGATGGCCTGCCCCCTTTTGGCGAATGCGATGCGCTCCTCTTCAATTCTTTGAAAAGCGGTATTGAGTTGGCGATCTGCGTCTTCTTTTTTCTTGTCGAACTCAGTCATTTTCTCCCTGTAATAAAGATAATTTGCCTGAATCGAATCAAGGTCAACGTAAGCAATTTTCAGCTTGTTTTCAGCAGCAGTTCCCGTATTGGATACGGCAGGCATTTTGTTGCTGTTTAAAAAAAGTACAATGGCCATTATGCCCAGCAGGACAAATAATACGATGTTGATGTTTTTTTGATTCATGATCATGGGATTTATAAAAAAGGGAGCTTTTCAGCTCCCTTGATTCTTTATTCTTCTTCATCGAAGCTCATCACCTCTCTCGTTGTTTGCAACAACTCGTATTCTTCTTTGCTTCCTACGATGATGTTTTCGTAATCTCTGAGTCCGGTTCCCGCTGGAATATGGTGACCAGTGATCACGTTTTCTTTTAGACCGAGCATATCGTCTGCCTTTCCTTGGATGGCAGCAGATGACAGGACCTTTGTTGTTTCCTGGAAAGATGCAGCTGAAATCCAGCTTTGTGTTCCAAGAGATGCTTTGGTGATACCCAACAACACAGGACTTGAAGTTGCGGCATGTGCATCGCGGAATTCAGCCAATTTTTTATCGGCTCTGCGAAGAATGGAGTTCTCCTCACGTATTTCGCGCAATGTTGCTATCTGTCCTGCCTTGAGCACCTCAGAATCACCTGGATCCACTACCACTTTCTTGTCGAAAATCCAGTCGTTCTCGATATTGAAATCATAACGATCTTCCAGATCACCCTCAAGGAAGCGTGTATCTCCCGGATCAACGATTTCAACTTTTCTCATCATTTGGCGCACGATTACTTCGATGTGCTTGTCATTGATTTTTACGCCCTGTAAACGATATACTTCCTGAATTTCATTTACAACGTACTCTTGTACTGCAAATGGACCTTTGATGGAAAGAATATCACCAGGAGCGATTTGTCCGTCAGACAATGGAGTACCTGCTTTCACAAAGTCGCCATCCTGAACGAGGATCTGTCTGGTCAGTGTTACAAGGTATTTCTTGATGACGCCATCTTTCGCTTCAACACTGATTTCACGGTTACCGCGCTTGATCGCACCGAAACTCACGACGCCGTCGATCTCCGCAACCACAGCAGGGTTACCTGGATTTCTTGCTTCGAACAATTCTGTTACACGTGGAAGACCACCTGTGATATCTCTGAGTTTACCGAGGATTCTCGGAATCTTCACCAATACCTGTCCGGCTGTTACATCATCACCTTCCTCGATTACTATATGTGAACCAACAGGGAGGTTGTATGTTTTTTCATCCTTGCCAATCACTTTGATCGAAGGAATCTTGGTTTTGTCTTTTGACTCGATGACCACTTTCTCTCTGTGTCCGGTTTGCTCATCCGCTTCTTCACGGAATGTTACACCGTCGATTACATTTTCAAAAGCAATCTTACCGGCAATCTCAGCCACCACAACATTGTTGAAAGGATCCCATGTGCAGATCACATCACCTTTGGCTACTTTCTTGCCATCGGTAACAGCAAGAACGGATCCATAAGGCACGTTGTTGGTAATGAGCACGCGATCGTTCTTCAAATCCATGATGCGCATTTCTGCAGTACGTCCGATTACTACCTGAACATCTTTTCCTTCGTTGTTTTTCGCTTTCACCGTTCTCAATCCATCGAACTGCACAGTTCCTTCGAACTTGGCAGAGAGGTTGGATTCAACAGATGCAGATCCTGCAACACCACCCACGTGGAATGTACGAAGTGTAAGCTGTGTACCGGGTTCACCGATGGATTGTGCAGCGATGATTCCAACTGCGTCACCCTTTTGAGCGATATTGCCCGTTGCCAGGTTCAATCCATAACATTTTACACAACATCCGCGCTTGCTTTCGCAGGTAAGTACGGAACGGATTTCGATGGTTTCAATTCCAGACTCTTCAATCTTTTTGGCTGTGTCCTCATCGATTGCTTGTCCGGCTGACACCAACAATTTATCAGTTTGCGGATCGTATACATCATGCAATGAAGTACGTCCGAGGATTCTGTCGTACAATGGTTCAACAATATCTTCATTGTCTTTCAATGCACTGGTGGCAATGCCTCTGAGTGTTCCGCAATCTTCTTCTGCGATGATCACATCCTGTGCAACGTCTACCAAACGACGGGTCAGGTAACCTGCGTCGGCTGTCTTCAATGCTGTATCCGCAAGACCTTTACGTGCACCGTGTGTGGAGATGAAATACTCCAATACACTCAATCCATCTTTGAAGTTGGAGAGGATCGGATTTTCAATGATTTCAGAACCAGTTGAACCGCTCTTTCTTGGCTTGGCCATCAATCCCCTCAATCCTGCCAGCTGCTTTACCTGCTGCTTGCTACCCCTTGCACCTGAATCAAGCATCATGTAAACAGAGTTGAAGCCCTGTTTATCATTTGCCATGGCGCGTATCAATGTTTCAGTAACTTTTGTATCTACCCTCGACCAGATATCAATGATCTGGTTGTAACGTTCGTTGTTGGTGATCAATCCCATGTTGTAGTTATCCCACACTTCCTGTACTTCAGAAGAAGCCTGATCGATCATGTCTTCTTTCATCACAGGCAATTGCAGATCCTGGATGTTGAAAGACAATCCACCACGGAAGGCCATGCGGAAACCGAGTTCTTTGATGTTGTCAAGGAACTTGGCAGTTGTAGGCACATTGGTGATTTTGATGATATCGCCGATGATTTCACGCAAACTCTTCTTGGTAAGCAGTGCGTTGACAAATCCTACTTCAGCAGGAACTGCCTGGTTGAACAGCACGCGACCAACAGTGGTTTCAATCAATTTTTTCTCCAGTTGCCCCTCTTCGTTTCTCACATTTGCCTTCACTTTGATATGTGCGTGAAGATCTACGCGACCTTCATTGTAAGCAATGATCACTTCTTCAGCGCTGTAGAAACGCATGCCTTCACCTTTCACTACATCCGTATCCGTGTTGCGCTTTCCTTTGGTAATATAATAGAGACCCAGTACCATGTCCTGTGAAGGAAGGGTAATCGGTGTACCATTCTGAGGGTTGAGGATATTGTGTGATGCGAGCATCAGCAACTGTGCTTCCAGCACTGCAGCATGACTCAGTGGGACGTGCACCGCCATCTGGTCACCATCGAAGTCAGCATTGAATGCCGAACAAACCAATGGATGCAACTGAATGGCCTTCCCTTCCACCAATTTTGGCTGGAAAGCCTGGATGGACAAACGGTGCAATGTTGGGGCACGGTTCAGCATCACTGGATGACCTTTCAATATGTTTTCGAGGATATCCCAAACAATGGCTTCCTTGCGGTCAACCAGTTTGCGGGCCGATTTTACGGTTTTGACAATACCTCTTTCGATTAATTTTCTGATGATAAATGGCTTGAACAACTCAGCTGCCATGTCCTTGGGCAAACCGCATTCGTGCAATTTCAACTCAGGACCCACAACGATAACAGAACGGCCAGAGTAGTCAACACGCTTACCCAAAAGGTTCTGACGGAAACGACCCTGCTTGCCCTTGAGTACATCACTGAGAGATTTCAATGCACGTCCCCCTTCTGCTTTCACCGCATTTGACTTTCTGCTGTTGTCGAACAAAGAATCAATTGCTTCCTGCAACATTCTCTTTTCATTGCGGAGGATGACTTCTGGCGCCTTGATCTCCAACAAACGCTTCAAACGGTTATTTCTAATGATAACCCTTCTGTACAGGTCGTTCAAATCAGATGAAGCGAAACGTCCACCATCCAAAGGAACCAACGGTCTCAGTTCTGGTGGAATTACTGGAATGTATTGCATGACCATCCACTCGGGACGGTTTACGATGCGCGAATTCGCATCACGGAAAGACTCAACCACACTCAAACGCTTTAAAGCATCTGCCTTGCGCTGCTGAGAAGTTTCATTGGCTGCAGCATTTCTCAATGTATAACTAAGTGAATCTAAATCAATTCTAAGCAATAAATCATGTACTGCTTCAGCTCCCATTTTGGCAATAAACTTCTGTGGATCTTCATCAGGCAGGTACTGATTTTCTTTTGGAAGGGTATCCAGAATATCCAAATACTCCTCCTCTGTCAGCAAATCACCCTGCTTTTTGCCCTTGTCTTCAAGAATACCGGGCTGAATGACCACAAAACGTTCATAGTAGATGATGCTTTCCAATTTCTTGGAGCTGATACCAAGCAAGTAGCCGATTTTGTTCGGCAAGCTCTTGAAATACCATATGTGAACTACAGGGACAACCAATTTGATATGACCCATTCGCTCCCTGCGCACTTTTTTCTCAGTTACTTCCACACCACACCTGTCACATACAATCCCCTTGTACCTGATGCGCTTGTATTTTCCGCAAGCACACTCGTAGTCTTTCACTGGACCAAAAATCTTTTCGCAGAAAAGTCCATCTCTCTCAGGCTTGTAGGTTCTGTAGTTGATGGTTTCAGGTTTCAATACTTCACCAAAGGACCTATCGAGGATCGAATCAGGAGACGCTAAACTGATGGTAATCTTTGAAAAAGTGGATTTGGGGCGGTTGTCTTTTTTGATAGCCATAGAAGATATCTGTTTTTACGCGGCATACATGCACATTACAAACCTGATTGGCCTACACAAAGGCCAGTAAATGTTGTTGATTATCAACAAATTATAACAGAACAGGATTGGAAAAATACGGGCATGCCAAATTTAAGGAGGGCAAAGGTAGCAAAAACAGGGGAAATTTCAATAAAATTATTCGGTTTTGCGATAGAATAATAATGAGGGTTGCATCATCCGTTTCTCAGGCGATATTTTTCTGCGATCACATCCTGCACGGGCACCCTCTTCAGCTTGCTTTCCAGCCAGGAAAGGATGTCGAGATACAAAAAAGACCTGGCTTCTAATGCATTGTTTTCCAATGGTTTGAGTTCATCAAACAATATCTGCAGGTGACTGTTGATCTCTTTTCTGCTGAGAGAGAAAACTTTGCGCAAGAAACCAAAAATGCGGGTTTCAACAGAACTCAGGTTTTTCATGTTCGACATGAACCTGTAAACTGACTTCACCTGGCTTTCTATCAGCATGTCGTTTCCAAGTTCGTAGTGAGAAATCAGGTGCAAGAGTCGTGCATAGCACTGCAGATCTGTTCTGAGATCTGCTTTCCAATGAATGATTTTGTTCAGGTATTCAACAGCCTTCTCAAAATCTCCCAATCCAAAATACAGGCAAGCAATTTTGTAGTAAAAAACCAATGTCCGATGTTTATCCAACTGCACTTCATATTCCTCAATCTTTTCTTCAATCAACGGAACCAATTTCACGCCCTCTGAAAAATTTCCTTTCAGTATTTGCTGATTGATTTTTGCAAGATAGAGATATACAAACCCCTGTACTCGGTTGTTGATGTTTGCCTCTCCTTCCTTCGAATTGCAAAAATTTTCAAACTTCTCAAGATCTTGTTCAAATTTTTTATCATTCCGCAACATGAAGTGTGCATTCAACAAATTGTGCATGCCTTTGATGTATTGCTGGGGTTCAACCCTGATCATCTGTGGCGCTTTATCAAAAAGATCAATCCACTTTGCACAATGCTTGTAGTACGAAAGCATGTCCTGCAATATAAATCCATACCAGGCCTGACTTTGACTGAGATAGAGCTTTTCGTAAAAACCACTGCATTCTCCTGCATCAACAGGCATGTTGCTTTGATAAAAATCTTTTACAGAAGCAATATCGTTCTCATCCCGCACATGTCCATTCCTGATATACCATCCATACAATTGAAGTGCCAAATTGCTGAGTTTCCCCACCATGGAAAGTCGATTGCTCACATCATCCATTTCTTTAGACAACAATTCTGCACGATCGTTGAAACTTCTCGTGATGTGCAGTGACTCAATTTTCTTTTCGAAAAACAAAGCTTGAACTCCAAAAGTCATCTGATTGTATTCCCCTGCCAATTCTTTGATTTTTTGCAGCATTTTCAGGCTCTGGTGATACAGTCCCTTGTTGTATAAAATCCTGGCATGATCCAACATTTCGTGCAACTGCATATCAACAGATTGATCATTGCGGATCAACCTGAGACTCGATAAAATCTGTTTGTATAAATGGGACTTTAAATTGGACAATTGCTGCTTTTGGATGGATGGATTTTTTTTAAGAATCACCTCCTCATCATATTGATCCAATTTATCGATGGCGTCAAAAAGGGTAATGATCTTTAACTCATCAGATGAAATATTTCTGCTGACATACAGTTTAAAATTTCTTTTTTCACCTTTTTCCAGGGTTTTGATGAGGTGAAACAATTCATCTGCTAAGCGGTTGGGCATCGTATTTATCTTTCTGTAAAATCCTTGTCAATCAAGGATTTTGGAATGATTTTGGGACTTTACAAAGCGTAAATTACAACCCATTTTGGGTTATTTAATCGTTTCAGGGAAGTTAAATTCGTAGTCAACCATTTTTAGCTTTTTAATCTAATTGGAAATAAGCTACCATGACAGAAGAAAAAATTTTCATTTTTGACACTACGCTGAGAGATGGCGAGCAGGTACCCGGGTGTAAACTCAATACCAAAGAGAAAATTGAACTGGCCCTTGCCCTAGAAGACCTGGGGGTTGATATCATTGAAGCAGGGTTCCCGATTTCGAGTCCGGGTGACTTCGAATCTGTTGCTGAAATTTCAAAAATCATCAAGCGTTCCACTGTCTGCGGACTGAGCCGCGCTGTTCAAAAAGACATCGAAGCAGCGGGTGAAGCTCTGAAACATGCCAAAAGAGGCCGGATACATACTGGCATAGGGACTTCCGACTCCCACATCAAAAGCAAATTCAACAGCAACAGGGAAGAAATTCTGGAGCGAGCTGTACAAGCAGTCAAATGGGCCAGAAAATATACTGACGATATCGAATTCTATGCAGAAGATGCAGGAAGAACAGAAAATGAATACCTCGCAAAAGTTGTGGAAGCTGTAATTGCAGCAGGTGCAACAACTGTAAATATCCCGGATACCACCGGTTATTGCCTGCCCCATCAGTACGGAGAGAAAATCAAATTTTTGATGGAGCACGTAAAGCATGTAGACAAAGCCGTGTTGTCTTGTCATTGTCACAATGACCTGGGACTTGCAACTGCAAACTCTATCTCAGGAGCCATGAACGGTGCCAGGCAACTTGAATGCACCATCAATGGCTTGGGTGAAAGAGCAGGAAATACTTCATTGGAAGAAGTGGTAATGGTAATGAAGCAGCATGCATACCTTGGCATGTATACAGACATCGATGCGACCAAATTGAATCCGATCAGTCAGCTTGTTTCCGATACCATGCGCATGCCGGTACAGCCCAACAAAGCGATTGTGGGTGCAAATGCATTTTCTCATTCATCCGGCATTCACCAGGATGGTTTTCTGAAAGATGCACAGACCTATGAGATCATTCGTCCGGAGGAAGTTGGAGCTTCCACATCAAAAATTGTTCTCACTGCGAGAAGCGGAAGATCAGCACTTGCATACAGATTGAAAAATCTCGGTCACAATTTCGACAGAAACGATGTAGATGTTTTGTATGATCATTTTCTTCAGTTGGCAGACAAACTCAAAGAGGTAGGTGACGAAGAGTTAAAAATTTTGGCCAATCAATACACAACTACCGTTTAAATGGGAATCAAAAAACAAATCGCAGTACTTCCAGGCGATGGCATCGGTCCCGATGTCATCAATCAAGCCGTTCGTGTACTGGATACGATTGCCAAAAAGCACCACCATGATTTTTCTTTTCAATTTGCCTTGGTGGGTGCAGATGCCATTGACAAAACCGGTGACCCTCTTCCGCAGGCAACACTGGATCTCTGCAAATCAAGTGATGCTGTTTTATTTGGTGCGGTGGGTCATCCAAAATACGACCAGGACCCCACAGCAAAAGTGAGACCGGAACAAGGTTTGCTCAAAATGAGAAAAGAGCTTGGCTTGTTTGCCAATATTCGTCCCGTTGCTACCTATGCATCACTCCACCACCTCTCTCCTGTCAAATCAAATTTGCTTGAGCATGTAGACATTGAAATTTTCAGGGAATTGACAGGGGGAATTTATTTTGGACAAAAAGAATTATCTGCAGATGGAAAAACAGCTACTGATACTTGCGTGTACCATGTAGATGAAATTACCCGCATCGCTCACCTTGCATTCAAACGTGCACAAAAAAGAAAAAGAAAACTGACGCTGGTTGACAAAGCAAACGTGTTGGAAACATCCAGGTTATGGAGAAAAACTGTCAATGAAATTGCAAAAGATTATCCCGACGTGGAAGTTTTTCAAATGTTTGTTGACAATGCTGCCATGCAACTGATCATCCATCCAACTCAATTCGATGTCATCCTTACAGAAAATATGTTCGGTGACATCCTGAGTGATGAAGCCAGTGTGCTTGCAGGATCACTTGGACTCCTCCCCTCTGCATCCATTGGAACTGGAACAGCTGTCTTTGAACCCATTCACGGATCATACCCGCAAGCAGCAGGAAAAGACATTGCGAATCCATCGGCAGCCATTTTATCCGCCGCCATGATGCTTGAATATTTTGGATTGCAGCAGGAAGCACTTGAAATACGCAATGCCATTGAATGGACGATTTCCAATTCGTTTTTTACAAAAGACATTGATCCGATTAATTTTTATTTCACTTCCACCATCGGTGAACTGGTTTGCGATTTCATCACCAACCGCGTGGAAGATGCCATTCACAAAGCAAATATTCAATTGAGAAAATCCACCATTATATAAATCATTCATGTATGGCCGAATTAAATAAATACAGCAAAACCATCACCCTCGATCCAACACAACCTGCAGCACAGGCCATGTTTTATGGCATCGGACTGACAGACGAAGATTTGCAAAAGGCACAGGTGGGAATTGCAAGCATGGGGTATGATGGAAATACATGCAACATGCACTTGAATGAACTCGCTGCCATCATCAAAAAAAGTGTTTGGGACACACAGCTCGTGGGACTCACTTTCAATACAATTGGTGTAAGTGATGGCATGTCCAATGGCACAGACGGAATGCGCTACTCATTGGTAAGCAGAGATGTCATTGCTGATTCCATTGAAACGGTTTGTGGTGCTCAATATTATGACGGACTCATTACCGTTCCAGGATGTGACAAAAACATGCCTGGGTCCATCATCGCAATGGGAAGACTGAACAGACCATCGATCATGGTATATGGTGGTACCATAGCTCCTGGACATTATAAGGGAGAAGATTTGAATATCGTCTCTGCATTCGAGGCACTTGGAAAAAAAATTGCGGGGCAACTGGACGAAGCTGACTTCAAAGGTATAGTTATGCATTCCTGTCCGGGTGCCGGTGCTTGCGGAGGCATGTACACCGCAAACACCATGGCCTCTGCGATTGAAGCCCTGGGGATGAGTCTTCCCTACTCTTCATCAAATCCGGCTTTGAGTGAAGACAAGAAGAAAGAATGTATTGCAGCAGGCAAAGCAATCAAGGAATTGCTTGAAAAAGACATCAAGCCTTCAGATATCATGACAGAGAAGGCATTTGAAAATGCGTTGACCATCATCATGGCACTCGGTGGTTCAACCAATGCAGTATTGCACATGATCGCAATGGCACACAGCGTAGGGTTGAAATTGACACAGGATGATGTACAGGCAGTAAGCGACAAAGTTCCTGTGATCGCAGATTTCAAACCCAGCGGAAAATATCTGATGGAAGACCTGCACAACATTGGCGGAGTGCCGCTGGTGATGAAATACCTGCTCGACAAAGGATTGATTCATGGAGATTGCATGACTGTCACAGGCAAAACAGTAGCTGAAAATCTAAAGGAAATACCTGCCATTGAATTTGAAAAACAAAAAATCATATTGCCGATTGAACAACCCATCAAGGCAACTGGACATCTCCAGATTTTATATGGAAACATCGCCGAGGGTGGCAGTGTAGCAAAAATCAGCGGAAAGGAAGGTGAAAAATTTGTTGGTCCAGCGCGGGTTTTCAATGGAGAAAAAGAATTGATACATGGCATTAGCAGTGGAAGGGTTAAAAAAGGAGATGTGGTCGTCATCAGATACGTTGGTCCAAAGGGAGCTCCCGGTATGCCTGAAATGCTCAAGCCGACATCTGCCATTATAGGAGCAGGACTCGGAAAGGATGTTGCATTGATTACAGATGGAAGGTTCAGCGGCGGAACACATGGCTTTGTGGTAGGTCATATCACACCTGAAGCGTTTGAAGGCGGTGGAATTGCATTGGTGCAAGATGATGATATCATCGAAATAGATGCCACCAACAATACCATTGATGTAAAATTGGATGAATCAACACTCGCTGCAAGAAAAAAGACATGGCAACAACCAGCGCTCTCCGTTTCAAAAGGGATTCTTTACAAATATGCAAAACAAGTTACCACTGCCGCTGAAGGTTGTATAACTGATAAATAGATTTTATGGAAACAAAAGCTTTGAATAAAAAAACAACTTCACCTGAAACTGCGATGGAAATAACCGGCAGTGAAGCAGTGTTGAAAGCGCTGATTGCAGAAGATGTTGAAACCATTTTCGGATATCCCGGAGGTGCAATCATGCCGATTTACGATGCACTGTACGATTATATGGATCAACTCGATCACGTGTTGGTAAGACATGAGCAAGGTGGAATACATGCCGGACAGGGATTTGCAAGAACATCCGGTAGAACGGGTGTTGTGTTCGCAACAAGCGGACCTGGTGCAACCAACCTGGTTACGGGTTTGGCGGATGCCATGATTGATTCTACTCCATTGGTTTGTATCACAGGACAAGTATTTGCTCATTTGTTGGGAACCGATGCGTTTCAGGAGACAGATGTCATCAACATTACTACCCCAGTCACGAAATGGAATTATCAAATTACCGATGCAAATGAAATTCCTGATGTGATGGCAAGGGCATTTTACATTGCCAAAAGCGGCAGACCCGGTCCGGTTTTAATCGACATTACCAAGAATGCACAACTCCAAAAATTCAATTATACAGGATATACGCCCTGCAATCATATCAGAAGTTACAGACCCAAACCGATCGTAAGAAAAGAATATGTAGAAGCCGCTGCAGCTTTGATCAATGAGGCGCAAAGGCCATTGGTGCTGTTCGGACAAGGAGTCATTCTTGGAAAAGCAGAAGAAGAATTCAAAGCTTTCATAGAAAAAGGCGGATTGCCTGCAGCCTGGACCATTCTGGGTTTGAGTGCCTTGCCCACCGATCATCCGCTCAATGTTGGCATGCTCGGCATGCATGGAAATTATGGTCCGAATGTTTTGACAAATGAGTGCGATGTTTTAATCGCCATAGGCATGCGATTTGATGACAGGGTAACAGGCAGGCTGGACAGGTATGCGAAACAAGCCAAAGTTATACACCTTGACATCGATCCATCAGAGGTGGATAAAAATGTAAAAGCAGATGTACCTGTTTGGGGCGACTGCAAAGAGACATTGCCTATGTTGACCAGTTTGATCAAACAGAACAAACATGAAAGCTGGTTGCAAAAATTCCAAGATTGCACTGCGAAAGAGATAGAGGCGGTTATTGAAGATGAGCTTCACCCATCCACTGATATCATGACCATGGGAGAAGTCATTGATCAATTGAATCACCTCACCAAAGGAGATGCGGTCATTGTAACAGATGTGGGTCAGCACCAGATGGTTACATGCAGATACGCGCAGTTTAATCAGAGCAAGAGCAATGTTACATCAGGTGGACTCGGAACGATGGGATTTGCATTGCCTGCAGCCATCGGTGCAAAATATGGCGCAAAAGACAGGACAGTGATAGCAGTCATCGGTGACGGTGGTATTCAAATGACCATTCAGGAATTGGGCACCATCATGCAAAGCAAAGTAGATGTAAAAATTCTCATCCTCAACAATCAGTTTCTTGGAATGGTAAGACAATGGCAACAATTGTTCCATGAAAAAAGATATTCGTTTGTGGACATTGCGAGTCCGGATTATGTAACCGTCGCAAAAGGATACGGTATTGAAGGCAACTCCATCAAACACAGAAACGAACTGAAAGATGCACTTCAAAAAATGCTGGAGCACAAAGGCCCCTATCTTCTTGAAGTATTTGTAGGAAAGGAAAACAATGTATTTCCCATGGTTCCACAGGGTTGTGGAGTAAGTGAAATACGCTTAAAATAAAACACATGAAGCAGGAATATACGATAACCATCTATTCAGAAAACCAGGTGGGATTGCTGACAAGAATTGCCATTATGTTTTCCAGAAGGAAAATAAATGTGGAAAGCTTGAATACATCTCCTTCAGAAGTTGAGGGCATACACCGATTTACCATTGTCATCAACGTAACGGAAGATGTTGTAAGAAAGCTGGTTCGGCAAATTGAAAAACAGGTGGATGTATTGAAAGCATATTACAATACAAATGATCAAATCATTTGGCAGGAGCTGGCTTTGTATAAAGTCCCGACTGATACCATTGCCGAAAAAGCAAAAGTTGAACGTTTGTTGAGGGCATATGGCGCCAGGGCTGTGGTGATCAGAAAAGATTATACCATATTTGAAACCACCGGTCAGCGTGAAGAAACTGATACCCTCATCCAGGTGCTGGCACCATTCGGTTTGATAGAGTTTGTGCGCAGTGCGAGGGTTGCCATCATCAAAGACAGCAAGGGCTTTCATGAGAAACTGAAGGAGTTTGAGGAAACAGCCCCCACCAAACATTTGCTGACAGAAGAAATCACAGCAGAAAAAGCTGCTGAAATGGACCAGTAATCAATCATCTTAAATAATCAAAACAAACAACTATTATGGCAAAATTAAATTTCGGAGGGGTTGAAGAAAATGTGGTAACCCGTGAAGAGTTTCCCCTGTCTAAGGCACAAGAGACATTGAAAAATGAAGTAGTTGCCGTGATCGGATACGGCGTTCAAGGTCCGGGTCAGGCATTGAATCAAAAAGAAAATGGCATCAACGTCATCGTTGGACAAAGAAAAAATTCCAAGTCATGGGACAAGGCAGTTGCCGACGGATTTGTTCCAGGCCAAACCTTGTTTGAAATAGAGGAAGCACTTGAAAAAGGAACTATCATATGTTACTTGCTGAGCGATGCAGCTCAAATAGCCATGTGGCCCACTGTGAAAAAACATCTCACTCCTGGAAAGGCATTGTATTTTTCACATGGATTTGGAATTACCTACAGAGAGCAGACCGGCATCATCCCTCCTGCTGATGTAGATGTATTTTTGGTGGCACCAAAAGGATCAGGCACTTCACTCAGGAGAATGTTTTTACAGGGAAGAGGATTGAACTCCAGTTATGCCATCTTCCAAGATGCAACAGGTAAGGCCAAAGACAGGGTTGTTGCCTTGGGTATTGCCATTGGAAGCGGATATCTTTTCGAAACAGATTTCAAAAAAGAAGTATACAGTGATTTGACCGGTGAAAGAGGCACATTGATGGGTGCCATACAGGGAATTTTTGCTGCACAATACCAGGTGTTGCGTGACAAAGGGCATACTCCCTCTGAGGCATTCAATGAAACGGTGGAGGAACTCACGCAATCACTCATGCCGCTGGTAGCAGAAAATGGAATGGATTGGATGTATGCAAACTGCTCCACCACTGCACAAAGAGGCGCATTGGATTGGTGGAAGAAATTCAGGGATGCAACCCTTCCGGTTTTCAATGAATTGTACGAGAGTGTAGCGACCGGCAAAGAGAGCCAGCGCAGCATTGACAGCAATTCACAACCTGATTACAGGGCCAAACTTGAATTGGAATTGAAAGAATTGAGAGATAGTGAAATGTGGCAGGCCGGAAAAACCGTCAGAAGTTTGAGACCGGAGAACCAATCCAAGTAATCATCAACAATTCAAAAGGAGCGAAAATTCGCTCCTTTTTCTTTGGAACACCAACCATTCATTTGTACACGTAATGTATATTTGTAAAAATTATTATTCCCCATGAATCTTCACGAATACCAGGCAAAAGAGCTGTTGAAAAAATACCATGTACCTGTACAGGAAGGAAATGCATGCAGCTCTGTTGATGAGGCTGTTGCAGCTTACAACCAGATCAAGGAAAAAAGCGGAAGCAAGTTTGCTGTGGTCAAAGCCCAAATACATGCTGGTGGCCGTGGAAAAGGTCAGATCAAAGAAAACGGCATCAACGGTGTGAAGGTTGGAAAGAGTCTCGAGGACATCAAAGAGTTTGCAGAAAAAATCCTGGGTGGAACACTCGTTACTATCCAGACCGGTCCTGCGGGTAAACTGGTCAACAAAATTTTAGTTGCACAGGACATGTACTATGATGGTCCGTCTGAAAGAAAAGAATTTTATCTCTCCATACTGCTCGATCGTTCCAAAGGTCAAAATGTAATCATGTACAGCACAGAGGGTGGTATGAATATTGAAGATGTTGCTCATGATACACCAGAAAAAATATTCAGAGAGTGGGTGCACCCAGGTGGCGGACTCCTTCCCTTCCAAGCCAGAAAAATTGCTTTCAACCTTGGATTGAGCGGAGATGCCTTCAAAAACATGGTGAAGTTTGTTACACACCTGTACAATGCATATGTTGGACTGGATTGTTCCATGCTCGAAATCAACCCACTGTTCAAGGCTGCAGATGATAAAATCATTGCAGTTGATTGCAAGATGAATTTGGATGAAAATGCACTGAGCAGACATCCTGACCTGTCGGCGATGCGCGATCTTTCAGAAGAAGATCCCACAGAAGTTGAAGCAGGAAAATACAATTTGAATTTTGTGAAACTGGATGGCAATGTAGGATGCATGGTAAATGGAGCAGGACTCGCTATGGCTACCATGGACATGATCAAACTCAGCGGAGGTGAACCTGCCAACTTCCTGGATGTTGGAGGTACCGCCAATGCGCAAACCGTTGAAGCCGGATTTAAAATCATTTTGCAGGATCCAAATGTTAAAGCCATCTTGATCAATATATTTGGCGGTATTGTCAGATGTGACAGAGTTGCTTCCGGAGTCATCGAAGCATATAAAAACCTTGGCAACATCAACATCCCCATCATCGTTCGATTGCAAGGCACGAATGCAGCTGAAGCAAAAAAATTGATTGATGAAAGTGGACTCAAAGTACAAAGTGCCATTTTACTCAGCGAAGCAGCAGATCTTGTAAAAAAGGCTGTGGCTTAGTGTAAACATATTTGAACGATTGAAAAAATTCTTTGCCCTTACCCTTTTGGCTTTTGCCATCAGCACAACCGTATTATCTCAACGGAAAAACGAAGAGTACAAGTACTATATCAAAAAAACAATCGCTCCGATTGAAATTGACGGTGTGATCGACCCTGCATGGTCTGCTGCCCAAACCGCCACCAATTTCAACATGGTATTGCCCATGGACACGAGCAAGGCATTTGTGAGAACAGAGGTAAAAATGGCCTATGACAGTTCAGGGATGTACATCATCACGATCAACTACATTGACCCTGGACAAAAATTCATGGTTGAATCTCTCAAACGTGATTTCAACTTTGGGAAAAATGATAATTTTTTATTGTTCATGGATCCGTTCAATGACCAGACGAATGGATTTACATTTGGATCCAATGCAGCCGGTGCACAATGGGATGGTTTATTGTATGATGGAGGAAAAGCAGATTTAAATTGGGACAATAAATGGAATTCAGCATCGAAATATTATAATGATAAATGGATTTGGGAAGCTTTCATACCATTCAAAACCATCAGGTATAAAAACGGAATCAAAACCTGGGGCATCCAGTTCAGCAGACTCGATATTTCAAAAGCTGAAAAATCAAGCTGGGCACCTGTTCCAAGACAGTTCCCTACTGCCTCCCTCGCGTACACAGGCATTTTGGTGTGGGATGAACCGCCGCCTCACGCTGGTCAGAACATATCACTCATCCCCTATGTGTTGACAGGTGGAAGCAAAAATTTTCAAGCCAATACCGCTACCAAGTTCAGGAATACTGTCGGATTGGATGCAAAAGTGGCAGTCACTTCATCTCTCAACTTGGATCTATCAATCCATCCGGATTTTTCACAGGTGGAAGTGGATCGTCAGGTAACCAATCTAGACAGATTTGAACTGTTCTTTCCAGAAAGACGACAGTTCTTTATTGAGAATGGTGATCAGTTCAACAATTTTGGATATGGAACCCTGCGACCCTTTTTCTCCAGAAGAATTGGATTGAATGCCCCCATTCAATATGGTGCCAGATTGAGCGGAAAATTGAACAAGAATTGGAGAATGGGTTTTATGAACATGCAGACAGAACGCAATGCCACTACCCTTACACCCATTCAAAACTACACTGCATTTGCCATCCAAAGAAAAGTGTTTGCACGTTCCAACATTGGATTGTTGTTCGTCAACCGAGATCAAATATTGAACAGAGATGAAAAAGGTCCTGCTTACCAAAACAATCCATTCAACAGAAATATTGGATTGGAATATAACCTTGCCTCCTCCAATAATCTGTGGACAGGCAAGTACATGGTTTTGAAATCATTCTCAAAAAATACCAGCGGCGATGACTTCATTCACGCGGGCAATATTCAATACAGCAGCAAAAAATGGCTCATCAGTTATCAGCAGGAATCCGTAGGGAGGCAATTCACAGCTGATGTAGGATATGTTCCCAGAAAGGATTATTTCAAAATCAATCCATCCATCGCAAGAATTTTCTTCTCGAAGAATCCAAAAATCACCAGTCACACCATCAAACTGATGAACTTTGATTACTTCACCCGAAAATTAAAGTTGACAGATGCCACTACTTATCTGGCCTATACATTGACAATGAGAACGCAGGCTACATATACCATCTGGACTGCCAACGATTATATCAAACTGCTTCAACCCTTTGATCCAACCAATTTCACAAAGGACACACTTGCCAGGGGTACCAAGCACAGATGGAATTCTGTTGGATTTGAACTTGCATCCAAACCACAGCAACTTTTCACTTATTTGATTTCCGGGCGTTTGGGAGGATATTATTTCAATGGCAACAGAACCTTTGTCAGTGCTGATTTGGGATATCGTTTTCAACCTTACTTCAGCATGACAATGAGCACCAGCTTCAACAATATTTCACTACCTGCCCCTTGGAACAACAATACCTTCTGGTTGGTGGGTCCGCGCATTGATGTTACGTTCACCAACAAACTCTTTTTTACAACTTTTCTGCAATACAACAACCAGCAGAAAAACATCAACCTGAATACAAGATTTCAGTGGAGGTACAAGCCAGCCTCAGATTTGTTTCTTGTGTACACAGACAATTATTTCCCTGCTCCATTCAATGTAAAAAACAGAGCGCTGGTATTGAAATTCAACTATTGGTGGAATTTGTAAGATGTGTTTTACATCTTCTTCGCATCTTCAAGGAATTTAGCCAACCCGATATCTGTGAGGGGGTGCTTGAGGAGTCCAAGGATAGAATCCAACGGACAGGTACAAACATGTGCTCCAGCCTCTGCAGATCGAACAATATGCAATGCATTGCGTATGGATGCAGCGAGAATTTCGGTTTCAAATCCCTGCATGCTGTAGATATGATTAATTTGTTCAATCAGCTGTATGCCATCCCAGTTGCTGTCATCCACCCTTCCTATAAAAGGAGATACATAGCTTGCGCCTGCTTTTGCTGCCAGGATTGCTTGTCCAGCTGAAAACACCAACGTACAGTTTGTTCTGATGCCATTGTCGGTGAACCATTTGATCGCTTTGATGCCGTCTTTGATCATGGGGACCTTCACGACGATGTTTTTGTGGATAGCAGCCAGTTTCTTTCCTTCCTCCACCATGGTCTTGAAATCAGTCGACAAAACCTCCGCACTGACATCACCATCAACCAGTGCACAGATATCGGCATAATGTTTCAATATATTGTCTTCTCCTTTGATACCTTCCTTGGCCATCAAAGATGGATTGGTGGTCACCCCGTCCAGGATACCCAGGTCATTTGCTTCTTTGATATGTGCAAGATTGGCTGTATCAATAAAGAATTTCATGTCGGAAAATTTTGGGCAAATTAATCAAAAGTGGAAAAAAGATGAAGGAGAGATATGCACAAAAAAAAAGCAGGTTGATTACATCGCACCGCTCAACCACCTACCCTTGCTACCTTCCGGTCCTGGGGGAGTTCAGCAGGAGCTGGTCGTGTAAGACCTGCCGTTGCAAATATACGCAATTCACCTGAGAGATCGATTGAATTGACTGTTGATTTGTCGAAGTGCAATCAGCTGATCCGCTCTTCCTCCCAATTCCCTGTAATAAACCAGCACCATGTAATTGTTTTCTGTCTCCCACGCATCCTGTTCAGGCAGCAAGCTGTTGTAAAGCATTTGACCGTTGTCGGTGGTGCGAACAGCATATTGATAATCATAGTATCCCTGTTTCAACAACATCGACCCTTCATAAATACCTTTGTCTGCATTGAATTTCAACACAGCATCTGCATCTTTCCCATAGTTAGACAATTCACCAAAAACAACCAGATCCCCTTTTGCATAGGCCAACCCATCTTTGGGCCTGAATGCAAAATGGATGCGGGCATAATCCGCATTCCAAAAAGGATTGAGGTTGTCAATCGTTTCGTTCACATACAATCCATTCAAATCGCGGTAGTAAAAATATTGCCTGGGCAACCTGGGCTGATCTTCCTTGACGAAAAGCTCAAAAGCTGAATTGGTATTTTGTTGTTTGGTGATCCGATCACCCAACAGCCGGAAACTCCTCAAGTTCAACCACCTGAATTCTTTTCCTGCAGGAAACAGCATGGTATTTTCATTGTTGTATTGCAACAATCCCTGACGAATGAAAGTTGGCTGGTTCAGGGATATTAAATTATCCCATCTGTAATTTTGAAGAATTTTCAATTGAAGCTGCTGTTGTGGATAACGCACATCAAAATTGGTAGTCTCCAGCTGGACCTGCAAACGGTGATGGGTCTGAAAATATTGCTGATTGAAAGGTTGTGTAATCTGTACAGCAACATTCATCTTTTCATCAACAACCAAGATCCGTTTGGTGAAAACCAACTTACCTGTGTCTCCATCCAAGAATACTTTCAGCAGATAATTGCCAGATCTGGTAGGCTGACAATTCCGATCAGGAATAGATGCCTGATAATGTGTATAACGGGTCAGTGAAATACTGGATGCTTTGTAATTGTTGATGCGCACCTGACTGAATCCTTTGACATAATCAAAATAATTCAATTGAGCAGGATTCCAATCTGCATTACAGAGCTGAATGGTGTAATAGTAATTTTTTACTCCACCATCCAAATCATCAAAATGTAGTTCCAGCTGATCAGCGGAATTCAATCGTACAATCGGGTATGACAAAGGATCACCCGCACGGTTGAGCCGAATGGTCTTAACATTGGAACCTCTTGCCAAGTCTGGTTGTGCTTGAACAACAAGTGAAAAAATGAATATAAAAACAACCGTCAAGTATGGAGTGCGCTTCATGGAGAAAGTTCTGAAACGAAAATAATCAATAATTGATTTGTACTTTTATGCATCAATCTTTTATTTGAAAGCTTCGTTATTTATTGTCAGGAAACTCATCAATGCCCCTCAAAAGGCATTTTCTGCAATGATCATGCGCATCAGCATCATTGCAACATGCATCAGCGTTGCTGCCATGATACTTGCAAGCTCATTTGTGAATGGATTTCAACAAGTGGTGGCAGATAAAATCTTTTCTTTCTGGGGACACATAAGGATCGAGCATTATGAACCCATTCGCTCGACCAATGCTGAGGCTGCACTGATCCAGAGAAATGATTCAGTTAAACAATTCCTGCAATCCGATCCCCGTATTCAATCAGTTTCCAGCTTTGTAACCCATTCAGCAGTACTGAGTGCCAATAGCAGCATTGAAGGTATTGTCATAAAGGGTGTATCCAATGACTACCCCGTTGAAAATATTCAGCAATACATAAGAAAAGGAACAGTTCCCAACTGGCAGGATTCGAGTTCCAACAATCAGATACTCTTATCAGCTTACACTGCAAATCAATTGAAGCTGTCTGTTGGAAACGAATTGCTTGTTTATTTTATTTCCAAAAACACAGATTTACCCAAGGTGCGAAAAATGCGCATAGCTGGTATTTTCAATACAGGCATCGATATATACGATCAGTCATATGCCATTGGAAATCTGGATTACCTGAACAACGTCAATCAACTGTCACAGGATGAAATCAACGGATATGAAATAACATTGAAAAAATCATCTACGCTGGATGAAACCGCCAATACCATTTTTCCTGTTCTACCTGTAGGCTGGAATGCCATCACGCTAAAAGAGCTTTCACCTGAAATTTTTGATTGGCTTGCGTTACAGGACACCAACAAATTTGTTTTCATGGGACTCATGTTGGCCGTGGCCCTTATCAACATGATCAGTTGTCTCATCATTCTTTTGCTGGAACGCAGCAATATGATTGCAATATTGAAATCATTTGGAACAAGTGACAGGACAATCAGAAATATTTTTTTGCTATACGGTACTTGGATTGGAGGAGTGGGAATCATTGCTGGAAGCATTGTGGGCATTGGATTGTGCCTGATCCAGCAACATTGGCCTTTCATTCAACTGAACGAAGAAGTATATTATGTAAGCACTGCCCCTGTATTGATTGATTGGACGCAAATCATGGCAATCATCATTGGAACAGTTGCCGTTACCATGCTTACATTGTTGATTCCAGCTGCCATTGGCAAAAAAATCAATATTTCAAAAACGCTGCAGTTCAAATAACTATCTTGTCCATACTGAAAGAATGATGGATGCAGCAACTGCTGCATTCAGGGACTCCGCCTTGCCTATCTTGGGTATGCTGACCTGCAAGGGGTTCAATTGCAACACTTCTTTTGAAATGCCACTTGATTCGTTGCCAATGATCAACATTCCTGGTTGCGAGAAGGCAACATCATAAATGGATTTGCCGCCCAAGACAGCTGCAAACACGGGAATTTCGTTGTGTGCACGGATGAAATCAGTCAGTTCCGTATAGTAAACATGTACCCGCATCATGCTACCCATGGCTGACTGTACAACTTTTGGATTGAAAACATCTGCTGTATCATGAGAGCATACAATATCTCTCACACCAAACCAATCACATGCTCGGATGATGGTTCCCAGGTTGCCGGGATCCTGAATACGATCCAACAAGACTGTGAAGCCTTGTGGAATATATGATTTGATATTATGCTTAGGAATGTCCACCAATGCCAATACCTGTTGAGGTGTTTTTTGTCCTGAAATTTTTTGGAGCTCGAATGCTTCCAGGAGGTGGACTTGGGTGGATGCATGTACATCGGACTGATGCATATCAATCCATTCCTTTACAGCGAATATCCGCTTAACCTGTTGCTGGTTTTCCTTCAAGAGCTCTGCAACCATTTTCAATCCCTCCACTATAAAAAGTCCCTCTTGATCCCTGAATTTTTTATGGGATAAACTTTGAATATATTTGGTATCTGATTTTGAAAGCATTTCCTCTTTAAAATTACGGGTTGGGCAATCTCTTAAAATACATTGTTTTCTGTTCAGTCTTGTTCATCATGGCAGCAATGTCGTGCACGGTTGTAAAAAAAGCACCTGGTCTTCCTTTCCATTTCGAAAATAACATAAAAATTGATGGGAATTTAACCAAGGAACAGAAGAACGAATTAGAAAACAGTTTGCTTGCACAAATAGAAGACAGTCTCCAAATCCGGGTTGCATCCAAAATCCCTTGGCCCTCCTTCCCTTTCATCATACCTGTTGAAGTAATGGAGAAACCAACTGTTTTCAAAAAAGAGCCCATTCAGCAATCATTGATAAACATGCAGAATCTGATGATAAGCATGGGTTACAGAAAGGCAAAAATCACATACGACACTTCAATACATACGAGAAAAAACCAAGAAAGAATCACAACCAATTTTTATGTAAACCCCGGGAACAGATTTCTGATTGATACAGTTGTGTTTGATTTCAAAGACAGCGCACTCCAATCACTCGCACATGCAAAATCAGAGAATGCGATTCCAGCCAAAGGAGCTGCTTTTGACTACAACCTGATTGATGCAGAAATCAACCGACTGACAGACCTGTTTCAAAACAATGGTTTTTTTAAAATCAACAAAGAAGATCTTGTAGCAGAGGTAGACACCAACTATGTTGAATTGTATGATGCAGCCATAGATCCTTTTGAATTGGCAAGAAGGGTGTCGCAGATGCAAACAAAAAAAGATCAGCCATTTATCAAACTGAGATTCACATTGAGGCCCAACGTAGACAGCACACATTTTGCTGCGTACCGTGTAGGTGGTATGACCATTTATCCCGACTTGAAGACCGATGAATTCAGCCAAATCACCGATTCTAATTTTACACACAACGATCAGATCAGAGTTGTTTCCTTGCACAATACTTTTCATGATGCATTCATCAAAGAGAATATCGCCATGAAGCCTGGGACACTTTTTAAAAGAGATGATTACAGCAAAACACTCAACAACTTCAACAAACTGGGAACCTGGCAAAACATCAACATCACGAACAAAGTTGATGAAGCAAACAAGAAAATAGATTACGTATTGAGTCTGCAGCCCACGAAAAAACAATATTTTGGTATCGACCTTGAAGGCAGTAGCATCCTCAACTCTTCAGCGCTGTCACTGGTCAGCAGCGGCAGAATTGGTGTCGCGACCAACTTCACGCTGAGAAACAGAAATATCGGAAAACGTGCCATTCAACTTGAGAACAGCATCAGAACGGGTATTGAATTCAATAATTTCAACAGAATTTTATCGGGTGAGACATCACTTACCAACCGCATCACATTCCCCTGGCTGGTGGCTCCCGTGAGCAGCCGTGCCAAAGCCTATTTTCAACAAGCCAAAACCATCGCTTCCGTTGATTTCGCTTACATTGACAGGTTCCGCTTCTTCAACCTGAATACTTTCAACACTTTTTTTGGTTACGATTGGAAACCCAATCCCTTTACGAACTGGCAAATCAAACCGATCAATTTTGAGTATACCCGTTTCAGACCAGACAGCCTCTTTCTGGAATCCATCAGCAATTTTCCCTTGCTGCTGTATACCTACAACAATGGTTTGATTGTTGGATCGAATGCACTTTTCAACAGAAATATTACTCCACACAAACCAAATGACAAAACACTGATCAGGTTCTTTGCTGAGGGAAGCGGATTGCTGGCAGGCGCATTGTTTTACAATGAGACAAAACCAGGTAAGTCACTCAGCAACTTATACCGTTACTTCAAATTTGATGCAGAAATCAAACACATCATCATCCGAAAGGAAAACAGCGCCCATTTCAGGCTCTATGCTGGAGCTGGCTGGGCATTGTCTACCGGGTCAAGAAAGGGGCAGGTAACGCTTCCCTTCTTTAAGAGCTTTATTGCTGGGGGACCCAACAGCATGAGAGGTTGGCCCCTCAGAAAACTGGGCATTGGATCCAATATATTTTATGACACTGTTGCAAATGGAACCTTCAATGATAAGTATGCAGATATCCAAATAGAGGCAAATGCGGAATACAGATTCAACCTCTTTCCTTTTTACGGATTCATGATGCGCGGTGCAGTTTTCACCGATGCAGGCAATATTTGGTTCAGAAATGATCTTGATGGAGGATTGAAAAACGCGGGATTCAAGTTCAGCAGGCTCGGAAGGGATCTGGCCATTGCAAGCGGATTCGGAGCAAGAATTGATTTCAATTACTTTCTGCTTCGCTTTGACTTGGGATTTCCCATCAAAGACCCCAGGTATGGACCAGATAACAGAGGAAATACCAACATAGAACGTTTCTACTCAAACAAGTTTGGTGGATGGTTTGTGGATGGCGTTTGGCATAAACCAAGTTTTCAATTTGCCATTGGATATCCGTTCTGATTACTTGGCAACCTTCATCAAATCCTGCATTTTTGTGACCATCGCGTATGTAGCTGGACAATACTCAATATTCTGCTGATGTACATGGATATAATCCACCATCTTTTTCTTTGTCAAATGAGGAAATCCTGCGCAGTCAGAAGGACGAATGCTGTAGATCGAACAATAGTTGGTTTTCAGATCTAAAAACTGACAAGGCGTTTGTTTGTTCATCCAATCACCACCCTTGTCCTTGTACAACCATTTTTTCTTGAATTGATCTGGGGTTTGTTTGAAATGAGCAGCAATTCGCTTGATATCTTCAGTAGAAAAAGTTGGTGTCATGGTCCTGCAACAGTTGGCACATGCAAGACAGTCAACTTCTTTCCATACTTCCTTGTCAATCGCAGGTGTTAGATTATCTAAACCTTTGGGGGATTTATTTTTCAATCTGGTAAGAAACGCCCTCAATGTTTTTTTGTTCTTTCCCGCCTTGATCTTGAATGATTTAAAACTGAATCCTACTGCTTTTGCCACAACTATATTTTAATGTTTAAATTGAGGCACGAATTTAGCTTATTAAGTCATACAACAGCACATCAGTTGATTCATGTGGGAAATATATAAAAAAGGATTTTTAATGCACCTGCAACTGGAAAAATCACTTTCCAACAATACCATCGCTGCATATGGGCAGGACCTTGATAAACTGATTCAATTTTTATCCATTGAAAATAAAATCAAGCACATCAATGATATCGGCCTGCAAGAACTGCAGCAATTCATCAAATGGATTGCATCGATTGGCATGAGTGAGCGATCGCAGGCAAGAATCATTTCAGCCATCAAGGCATTTTACAAGTATTGCCTGCAGGAAGAAATTACCTCAAAAGATCCTACCGAATTGCTTGCTGCACCCAAACTGAAAAAGGCATTGCCCGACACACTGACTTTTGAAGAAATTGAACAAATCATATCGCAAATAGATTTGAGCAAGCCGGAAGGCATGAGAAACAAAGCACTGCTTGAAACACTGTACAGTTGCGGCATGCGGGTCAGTGAGATCATACAATTGAAGAAATCCAACCTGTACTTGGACATTGGATTTGTGAGAGTCATCGGAAAAGGTGATAAAGAAAGATTGATACCAATTGGAGCAGCAGCAGCCAAATTTCTGCAGATCTACCTGCAGGAAGTAAGGATACATGTTGATATTGCCAAAGGCGCAGAGGATATTGTTTTTCTCAATAGAAGAGGCAACAAACTTTCAAGGGTTATGGTATTTTATATCATCAAGGACCTGGCTCAAAAGGCACAGATTCAAAAAAACATATCCCCTCATACATTCAGACATTCCTTCGCCACGCATTTGGTAGAGGGAGGAGCTGATCTGCGGGCAGTACAAGAAATGCTGGGACACGAAAGCATCACCACTACTGAAATCTATACCCACCTGGACAGAAGTTTTCTCAGAGAGACCCTTGTGAAATTTCATCCAGGGTTTAAGAATATTGCACAATAACCGATACCAGTTACTGACCATTTGATTAACTTGCGTAAAATAAACCGTATGAAAAAAATAATACTCTCCATTGCCCTGATTGCAATGGTAGCAATCAGTGAAGCACAGACACTGCGCGTTCCCTCCTCTTCTACTGCTCAGACTGTAAAACAGGAATTCGGACTCGGTACAATTGAACTTTCCTATTCCAGACCCAATATGAAGGGAAGGAATATTTTTGGTGACCTGGTGCCATATGGCGCTGTATGGCGCACCGGTGCAAACAGTGCGACTACATTGACATTCAGTGATGAAGTTGTGATCGGTGGCACTAAAATTCCTGCAGGCAAATACGGACTCCTATCTATTCCGGGAGCAAGTGAGTGGACCATCATCATCTCAAAACAAACCGATGTGACCTCACCATCAGCATATCAACAAAGCATGGATGTTGTCAGATTGAATGTGCCAACAGTATCTCTACCCTTTGCCATTGAATCTTTCATGATTTTATTTGAAAAGGTAAAGAGCAATGAATTGGAACTGATGATCCTTTGGGATGCTACCATGGTCAGTTTCCCCATCAAAATGGATATCGACAAAAAAGTGATGTTGCAGATTGACAACCTGATGAACAATGACAACAGGCCCTATTTCAATGCTGCCATGTATTACATGGACAATGGCAAAGATTTGAACAAGGCTGCTGCATGGCTTGAAGAAGCAACCAAACAAAGTCCCAATGCCTACTGGGTATGGTACCAAAAGGCCAGATGCTTTTCACTGATGGGAAAGAAAACCGAAGCCAAGACAGCATCTGCCAAATCACTCGAATTGGCAAAAGCCGCAAAGAATCCGGATTACGTAACACTGAATGAAAAGCTGCAAGAGAGCTTGAAATAATAAAAAGCCCCTTTCGAGGGGCTTTTTTATTTGCACAATGTTGTCACCCAAATATGTTCGTGCAGAAAGTAGTTCAACTCAAAGTGAGCATCAGGAAGTTTGGAGAAGGTCATCTGTGCGCTGCCGGTTTGATTTGCATCAAATGTGTTGACGATCATTTCATTTGAAAAATCAACTGATCCCTTGCCCCACCATTTGTACAAGGTTTCTTTGAGGGTCCAGTACAATGTGGCGTACTTGATCCGATCATCTTGATTGAAAAGATCCAGTTGCCTCAGCTCGGTTGCATGGAGGAATTTTTTTTCAATTTTCAATACCCTTTGATGAATCGGTTCAATGTCAATACCCACTTCAGCTTTATCTGATACAATGGCTGCAGCAAATCCATTGCAATGTGAGAGGGAAAATCTGATCCCTTGATTTTTCAATACCGGCTTCCCACCTGCTGCAATTTCAACATTGTCGAAAGGAAAATCATTGTCAAAATCATGTAAGATCATCCTTGCTGCAAGTTGTTGTCTGATTTTTTCAGGATGGGTTGCAGTAGCCCTGAATGAAAGCATTGATTCAAAAAAAGAGGCTTGCTCTGTGATTTCCCAGAGTCCGGTGCAGCATGTATCCTCCTCTTTCTTGAACACCATTGGCATGGTGTAAAAATACGCTTTAAGCCTGTTCAAACTTTGTTGAAAAATTAAATCGTTCGATACCACATCTATTGCGAATTTCGGGTCGACAAATAACAAAGAATGATTCTTTCAGACAAACGCATCATGGAGGAAATGGAAAAAGGGAGCATCAAAATCAGCCCCTTCGACCCCTCCTGCCTAGGCAGCAATTCATATGATGTGCATCTCGGTAAATGTCTTGCTACATACAAGAACCATATCCTGGATGCCAAACAGCACAATCAGATTGAATATTTTGATATCCCGGATGATGGATTCGTACTGTATCCACATATTTTTTATCTGGGTGTTACGCAGGAGTATACCGAAACACATGAGCATGTTCCCTTTCTTGAAGGAAAATCATCCACCGGTCGCCTGGGTATTGACATCCATGCAACCGCGGGAAAAGGCGATGTGGGATTTTGCGGGAACTGGACCCTGGAAATTTCAGTAAAACAACCTGTGAAGGTTTACCACGGCATGCCCATTGGTCAATTGATTTATTTTCCGGTAGAGGGAGAAATTGCCATCAAATACAACCAGAAAAAGAATGCCAAATACTCCGGACAGCCAGACAAACCCATCGAGAGTATGATGTGGAAGAATAAATTCTAGTCCACCGCCAATTTACATAAAGCCTTACATTTGGTGCAGCAAGTCATCGAATGAAAATACTGCTAACAGGCTCAAATGGCATGGTAGGGTCAAATCTTTCAAAAGAATTGACGAAAACCAATCATACTGTTCTTGCAACGGGACGCGGCGAAAACAGACTACCCCCTTCGTATTTACATGACAATTTTCAGTACCGCTCACTAGACATCACTGAAAAAGAGCAGGTGATGGACATCGTCATTGGGTTCAAGCCAGATCTCATCATACATGGAGCAGCGATGACCCAGGTGGATGAATGTGAGGAGAAAAAGATGTTGAGCTACAAAACAAATGTAGAAGCGACTGATCATTTGATTCTTGCTGCAGAGGAAATCAATGCCAGGTACTGTTATTTATCTACCGATTTTGTATTCAGTGGTGACA
>JBEGMC010000007.1:0-5179 GCA_041183265.1 Bacteroidota bacterium | reverse complement strand
GGTTTTATAATCTTCATTGACATCCGTTGTTTTACCATCTGTGTCAATGGAATGGCAGATCTCTTCAATCAGTTGGTTGCCGTATAGTATTTTGCCCAGCTCCTTGATTGGGATCAGCTGTATGCAGAAGACTGCCAAAAAAATATATGCCAGTATGCTTTTTTTCACCGGGTGCTAAAATAAAGCATCAAGGCATAAAACCAACTGAATATTGGCAGGAAATTTCAAAGATTAACTTTCGTTAAATATTCAATCCTCCGCAGGCACTTAGCACCTGTCCGGTAATATAACTGCTCATGTCAGAAGCAAGGAAAAGAGTGGTGTTCCCAATTTCTTCCGCTGATCCAAATCTCCCCAATGGAATTTTTGATAAAAATGATTGTGCAGCTTCGCCTTCCTTCAGGTAGTGGGTCATATCGGTTTCAATGAAGCCGGGAGCGATGGCATTTACACGAACATTTCTGCTTCCCAATTCCAGGGCAATGGATTTGGTGAAGCCGATGATTCCTGCTTTGCTGGCGGCATAGCTTGATTGTCCAGCGTTTCCACGAATACCGATGATGGAGCTCATGTTGATGATGGATCCTTTTTTTGCTTTCATCATGGGACGAATAACCTGTTTCGTCATGTTGAAAACACTCTTGAGATTGATTTCCATCACCTCATCCCATTGTTCAGGTGTCATGCGCAAGAGCAAATTATCCTTAGAGATCCCTGCATTGTTTACGCAAACATCAACTGTTCCAAATTCTTTGACAACATCATTTACAAAAGCCTCCGATTCACTGAAATTTCCTGCATTGCTTCTCCATGCTTTTGCTTTCACTCCCATGCCTTCCAGTTTTGCGATCAGCGCATTTGCTTTTTCAGCACTGCTCTCACTGACATAGGTAAAGGCAATATGTGCACCGTGTTCAGCCAATTTAATCGCAATGGCTTCTCCGATTCCGCGTGCAGCACCTGTGACAATGGCAATTTTATTTTCGAGGAGTTTCATGTGAGTTGTAAGTTGTTGGTTTTGGGTTGTATGTTAACTGTTAACGGTTGACAGTTAACAGTTAAATTTACTTTACAAATATAATTGAATCTGTTGATGTGCATTTTATCAAAAAAATGACGTAAACAGTCAACAGTTAACATTTGACCGAAATCTCACAATAAATGAATCACCTCCTCTAATATCACCCGATCATTGGACAACCTGGGCACTTTGTGTTGTCCGCCTAATTTATTTTTTTGTTTCAGCCATTTGTTGAAATGTCCCTGTGGCAGTACATTGATCATGGGTGATCTGAGTGCAATGTCTTTGTGTCTTTTGGCTTCATAGTCGCTGTTGAGTTTTTTCAATTCCTCATCCAGGGTCCGTGCAAACAATTGTATGTCTGAAGGTTCTTTTTCAAATTCAATCAACCATTGGTGTGCTCCATTTCCTTCATCACTGAAATAAACCGGACCAGCAGTATAATCATTGATGACGGCATTGGTGAGTCTGCAGGTTTCAGAAATGGCACGTTCTGCATTGTCAATGATCAACTCTTCGCCAAATGCATTGATGAATAATTTCAATCTGCCGCTTACAATGATTCTGTAAGGTTTGATACTGGTAAATTGTATGGTATCTCCAATCAAGTAACGCCAGAGTCCGCCGTTGGTGCTGATCACAGGGGCATAATGCTGTCCAATTTCAACATCTTTGAGTCCAATGGTTCTGGGCTCCTCTTTTCCGTATTCTTCTATGGGCATGAATTCATAAAAAATACCATGATCCAGGAAAAGCAGCATTCCTTCACTGCCGGGCATGTCTTGGGCTGCAAAAAATCCTTCGCTGGCATTGTACATTTCTAAATAATGAATATCAGCTCCAATCATTTTTTTGAATTGCTCTTTGTAGGGATGAAAGGAAACACCTCCGTGCATGTACAATTCAAGGGAAGGCCAGAGTTCTTTGATGCATGATTTACCGGTTAACTCCAACAATCTTTGAAACAAGACCAAGGTCCAGGTGGGAACGCCAGAGATCGATGTAACATTTTCATGCATGGTTGATTGTGCAAGCATTTCAATCTTGTTCTCCCATTCATCCAACAATGCGATCTTCAGATCAGGTGTTCTGATCCAATTGCCCCAGAATGGGGTGTTTTGCATGAGCACCGCACTGAGATCGCCAAAGTGTGCTTCCTCGTGCAGACTGTTGATATTGTGACTCCCACCAATGACCAATCCTTTTCCTGTCAGCAAATCTGAATGGGGATGATGGATATAGTAGAGTGATAAGATGTCTTTTGCTGCTTTGTAATGCCCATCCACCAGACTTTCTCTGCTGACTGGAATGAATTTGCTTTTGTCTGAAGTAGTGCCACTGCTTTTTGCAAACCAGTTGATGGGGGTATTCCACAGTACATGCTCTTCGCCAGCCATGATTCTTTCTACGTATGGCTTCAAATCGCTGTACTCATGAATGGGAATCGCCTGTTTGAAATTTTTTGTGCTGAAGAGTTTTGAAAATTCATACTTTCTTCCAAATTCGGTGTATTGTCCGGCTGTTACCAGATCCTGCAGCACTTCTCTCTGTGCAGAGATGGGGTGATCGATCCAGGCTTCGATTCTCCAGGATCGCAATCTTGCCAGCGTGGAAATGGCAGGACTTAGCAGTTTCATGGTGATGATGGTTTATTGACTATTTGAAGTAACATCCTGTTTCGCTTCTTCGTGCAAATAGTCCTTTCGCTTCAATTCAAAATTTCTTCCAAGATAAAGTCTTCTTACCTGCTCGTCTGCAGCCAATTGTTCTGCAGTGCCATGTTTGAAAATCTTTCCTTCTATCAGCAGATAAGCCCGATCGCAAATTGACAGGGTTTCATTTACATTGTGATCTGTGATCAGGATGCCGATGTTTTTGAATTTAAGTCTGGCTACAACGGTTTGTATATCTTCCACTGCAATGGGGTCGACACCTGCAAATGGTTCATCCAACAAAATAAATTTGGGATCAACTGCCAAGGCTCTTGCAATCTCAGTTCTTCTTCTTTCCCCGCCGCTCAATGAATCGCCGTTGTTTTTTCTTACATGCGACAACCTGAATTCTGCAATCAACGATTCCAGCTTTTCTTTTTGCGCTTGTTTGCTGAGTGTGGTCATTTCCAATACTGCAGCAATATTGTCTTCAACAGAAAGTTTTCTGAATACAGAAGCTTCTTGAGGAAGGTAACCGATTCCCATCTGCGCGCGTTTATACATGGGCAGTTTGGTGATGTTGATGTCGTTCAAAAAAACATTTCCTTCATCCGGCTTGATCAGTCCAACGACCATATAAAATGAAGTGGTTTTACCCGCTCCATTTGGACCGAGGAGTCCAACGATTTCACCCTGTTTTACTTCAACCGAAACCTGGTTCACGACCGTTCTGTTGCGGTATCTCTTGACAAGTTGTTGCGTGGTGATAGTGAGGCTCATGTTACACAAATGTATCAAATTTAAACAGCATATTATCCGTACTTTTGCAATCGCACAAAACACCCAAGGGCATGAAAGTTATCGACCATATCAAACAGGCAAAAGATACCCTGGTTTCCTTTGAAGTACTTCCTCCTTTAAAAGGGAAGAACATTGCTTCCTTGTATCAGCACCTGGATCCTTTGATGGAATTCAAGCCCTCTTTTATCAATGTTACCTATCACCGCAGCGAACATATTTTCAAAAAGAAGCATGATGGCACTTTTGAGAAAGTGGAAGTGAGAAAGCGTCCGGGTACGGTGGGCATTTGCGCGGCCATCATGAACCACTACCAAATTGATGCAGTGCCTCACTTGATTTGCGGTGGATTTACCAAGCGCGAAACAGAGGATGCACTGATTGATCTCAACTTTTTGGGGATCGACAATGTTCTGGTGTTAAGGGGAGATGCGACGAAGAATGAAGCAAGTTTCGAACCTGAGCCGAATGGAAATAAATATGCCATCGATCTCTTGCAGCAGGTGGACCGTCTCAACAACGGTATTTATCTGGAAGAAGATATCCGGGAAGGATTCAGAACGAATTTTTGCATGGGTGTTGCAGGATATCCTGAAAAACATTTTGAAGCACCCAACATGGATACAGATATGCGTTACCTGAAATCAAAGGTAGACGCGGGTGCAGAGTACATCGTGACACAAATGTTTTTTGACAATGCCAAGTATTTTGAATTTGTTGACAAGTGCAGGGCGAATGATATTCATGTTCCGATCATACCCGGACTCAAACCGCTCACCAGCAAGAAGCAATTGACTGTGATACCCCGCATCTTTCATGTTGATCTTCCGACAGACTTGATCAATGACATGCAAAAATCAAAAACAGATGCAGAGAGTGAGCAGGTGGGCATGAACTGGCTTGTTCATCAATCAAAAGAACTCAAAAAAGCAGGTGTCCCTGTGCTGCATTATTATACATTGGGAAAGCCCATGCTCATCCGCGATGCAGTTGCACAGGTTTTTTAATTATTGCTGTTGTGATTTTTTCTTCGCTTCCATGAACTCATCCATCTGCAGGTAGTTCAGCTTTTTTGCGATGATGTTTTTATTGTTGTCCAATAAATAGGCCATGGGTGTCTGATATACATCATAGAGCTGACGGAAGCCAGGTTTACCTGCTTTGTAAATTTTATCCTTCATCTCATCTGTTTGATAGATATGCGACCAGCCAACAAGCTTGTTGTCTTTGATGAACTTCAGCCAATTCTGTTTTCCTCCATCCACCATCACACCAATCAACTTCACACCATTTTTTCTCCATTTTGCTTGGAAGATGGAATCCATCTTCGGTACTTCCTCCTTGCAGTGGCCGCAGGTGGGGTCCCAAAAGCAGATCACAGTAAAGGGTGCCTGAACAGCACTCAACAGGAAGGGCCTACCAAGTGTGTCAATCATTTGCAGCTCCGGTGCTTTGAGTCCAATGCGGTTGGACATCATGGAGTATCCGCGGTCGTATACAAATTTTTTATACTGTTCATTCATCCAACCATCTGCCTGTCCGGTTAGAAAATATTTTTCAAACAAATGCACAAAGACCGCATCCTGCCCCATGTACTTCGGATTCACATATTTATCTGTCAAACTCGAAAGCATGAATTTGAACATTTCTTCATTGGGTTTTGCAGCCTGCAGCATTTTGTCTGCATATACAATCAAGGAATCCGGAA
>JBEGMC010000006.1:0-8209 GCA_041183265.1 Bacteroidota bacterium | reverse complement strand
GTCCTTACGTGGAGGATAACGAGACGGGTCCGGTTAATTATTATGGAATGACCAAAGAACTTGCTGAGCAGCACATCATGCAAAGCAATCTGAGTTGGACGATCATCCGAACGATCTTGCTGTATGGAAAAGCAGACCATTTGAACAGAAGCAACTTCATCTATTGGGTGAAGGAAAACCTGGAGGCAAATAAACCTATCAGAGTTGTAGCTGATCAAATCAGAACACCTACTTATATCCCAGATCTTACTAAAGCCATCATCGACATGGCAGAAAAAGGATCGCAAGGCCTTTATCACATTTCAGGAATGGAGGTAATGAGTCCGTATGAAATGTCCCTTGTCATCGCCCAAAAACTTGGACTCGATACCAGTTTGATTCAACCGGTGGATGCACAAACTTTTACCCAAAAAGGAAGGCGCCCACTTAAAACTGGATTCATCATTGAGAAAGCTATGAAGGATACAGCGTTTCATCCGACACCATTCACAGAGGCACTGGACCAGATATTTTAAGCAGTTGATTTCCAACGCTTAGATGTGGATAAACAGTCCTGTCGGCTGATCAAAATGACCTGATTTTTCATATTTTATCGTTAGATTTGCGACCGCTAACACTACTGAATCCCTTCGATCCTTGCCAGTAACAACAGAAGTAGTAGACATGTCGAAAAAAATCACAAAAATTGGTATCATGACTTCTGGTGGTGATGCCCCAGGCATGAATGCCTGTGTAAGAGCTGCCGTCAGAACCGGACTCTTCCATAAAATGGAAGTCTTTGGTATCACCAGGGGTTATGCAGGAATGATTGATGATGACATCCATAAGATGGATTCCAGAAGCGTAGCCAACATCATACAGCGAGGTGGCACCATTTTGAAGACTGCCAGGTGCAAAGAATTCTTGACCCCGGAGGGAAGAAAAAAAGCATACAACAACCTGAAGAAACACGGTATCAATGGTTTGATCATCATTGGTGGTGATGGTTCTTTCAAGGGCGCACAGATTTTCTCCAATGAATACGATATACCGTGTATTGGCATTCCCGGCACCATCGACAAAGACATTGCCGGGACTGATTTTACCATCGGGTTTGATACCGCTGTAAATACAGCCATAGATGCGATTGACAAGATCAGAGATACAGCGGATGCACATGATCGTCTCTTCATTGTTGAAGTAATGGGAAGGGATGCAGGCTACATTGCGCTGTACAGTGGCATTGGAACAGGTGCAGAACATATACTGATTCCGGAGCAAAAAACCGACGTTGAGGCTGTCATCAAATCCCTGCAGGAAAAAGAGAAGAGAAAGAAACTCGTAAACATTCTGGTTGTTGCAGAGGGAGATGATTTTGGCGGGGGAAATGAATTGGCAGAGCTGATCAAAAATAGAATTCCCGGATTTGACATCCGTGTTGCCATTCTTGGACACGTCCAAAGAGGTGGTGCTCCATCCAGCATGGACAGGATGATTGCCAGCAGAATGGGCTATTCAGCCGTGAATTGTTTGTTAGAAGGCAATCACAACGTGATGGTAGGAATCGTAAACAACAAAATGCATTACACACCATTGGACAAAGCCGTCAAAGCAAAGCAGAGAATCAATGAGGATTGGCTTAAAATGGTTAAAATATTGGCCAGTTAAATAAAAACAGCAGAGAAGTGTCTCTGCTGTTTTTCTATGACACAAAACTTAAAAATATGAGCAAGAACATAGGAAAATATTTTCACCAGGAAATGGACAACGAGGCAGGCAATCAGCATATCATGCACCGAACCAAAATCGTTGCAACTGTCGGACCTGCATGTGATACGTATGAAAAACTACTGGCCTTGGTCAAAGCCGGTGTGAATGTATTCAGATTGAATTTTTCACATGGTGCACATGAGGACAAGAAAAAAATCATTGATCATATTCGTAAAATCAACGCCACTGAGCCATACAACATCGCGATATTGGGTGATTTGCAAGGTCCCAAGCTGCGTGTAGGAGAAATTGAAAACAATGCCCTGCATGTAAAAGAAGGCGATATCCTCACGCTGACCAACGAAAAAGTTATTGGCACATTGGAGCGCATATATGTTTCCTACCCTAACCTGGCAGGCGACGTGGTCATCGGCAATACCATAATGATTGATGATGGAAAAATTGAAGTGGTCGTTCAGGAAATTCTTCCCAACAAAGACGTACAGGTCAGGGTTAAACTGGGAGGCATCATCTCATCCAAAAAAGGATTGAACCTGCCAGATACAAAAATTTCACTGCCTGCGCTTACAGAAAAAGATTTGATGGACCTTGATTTCATCATTGCTGAGAAACTTGACTGGGTAGCTCTTTCTTTTGTAAGAAGAGTGGATGATATCATTGGAATCAAAAAAATTCTTACTGATTACAAGAGCAAAACCAAAGTGATTGCCAAGATTGAAATGCCGGAAGCACTTGAGAATATACGTGAGATCATTTTAGAATCCCACGGCATCATGGTGGCAAGAGGAGATCTTGGAGTGGAAGTCCCCATTGAAAAAGTACCCCTCATACAAAGGCAGCTGATCAGAAAATGTCTGCACAGAGGCAAGCCGGTAATCGTTGCAACCCAAATGATGGAGAGCATGATTGACAGGGTTAAACCAAATCGCAGTGAAAGCACAGACGTTGCCAATGCTGTTTTGGAAGGTGCTGACGCAGTCATGTTGAGCGGGGAAACTGCAACAGGGATGCATCCGGTGCTGGTGGTTGAAACGATGAGAAAAATCATCATTGAGGCTGAGCAATCAGAATACAGATACAACAGGGAAGAGGACATCAAACCTTTGCCTCACTCTCCTACTTATATCAGCGATGCTGTTTGTCTGACCGCATGTAAATTGGCAGAAAGCACCAATGCAGATGCGTTGATAGGTATGACACAATCAGGCTATACAGCATTCATGCTAAGCTCTTATCGTCCCAAATCTCATTTATTCATATTTACAAAGGAGCGCACGCTTGTCAATCAATTGAGTCTTAGTTGGGGTGTCAGGGCATTCTATTATGGAGAAGAGGAAAGTCTGGATGAAATCATCTCAGATCAGATTCAGATTTTGAAAGAAAGAGGCTTCATCAGAAAGGGCGAAGTGGTGGTGAATACCTGCAGCACTCCAGTTGAATTGCATCTTCCAACCAACACCATCAAGGTCAGCACAGTTGAATGATCAACCACAAGGGTCTAACGATTTATACAGACGGAGCTGCCAGGGGAAATCCCGGTAGAGGTGGCTATGGAGCCATCCTGATCTGGAAGGGTGAATCCAAGGAAATCTCTGGAGGATTTCTACATACCACCAACAACAGGATGGAATTGCAGTCTGTAATCGCTGCATTGGAGAGTTTGAACAGAACCGGATTGGATATCGAGATTTATTCTGACAGCAAATATGTTGTTCAAGCTGTAAACGAGGGATGGTTAGAGAATTGGATGAGGAATGATTTCAAGGGCGGGAAAAAGAACAAGGATCTCTGGACGAGATTTCACAAGCTTTCGAAGCAGCACCATTTAAAATTTATTTGGGTAAAGGGACATGCATCCAATCCCTATAACCAAAGATGCGATGAGTTGGCTACTGCTGCTGCCGATGGCAAAGACTTACAAGAAGACAAAGGATATACAGAAAACATTTAGCCTGCTACACGTACATCAGCTGATTTTTTGATCAACTGATTTGCTCCAAACAAAATGGCTCCGAAAACAACGGTCGCAATAATGCTGTTTGCGTAAAACGGCAATCCATCCACGTAAGTCTGAATCAAACCTGTGAAATTTTTTGGTCTTTGATAACCACCGTTCCCCATCCATACCGTTAGATTTGAGACGATAAAGAAAAAAGTAGGCGCTGTTACTGTGCTTTTGGCGATAGAAGCAATTTTCTCGGCATTTGTAAAAAAACCTACGATCGTCAGTGCACCAAACAACAGGTAGTTGCTCACCATGCCATTGTAAAATCCGGGTATTTCAAATATACCAGCCAAGAATAGGATCTGGTAAAAAAGATCAGAAATCAACAGAGATAAAATAGGAAATGCAAAAGCAAATCTCTTGTCTTTGATAACTGCGCCACTGAAAACTGCCATCGCAAACTGCGGTGCGAATCCCCATGGTCTTCCTGGAATGGCCCTGTAAGCAGCAGCCACGAGTACCAGCATCAAAAAAGTATATATGTTGAATTTAGATATTTTCATAATCCAAGTTTGAACAAAAATAAACAATTATAAGGGGCCTGCAACAATAAGTACATGTCAGTTTTCCTCAATATGTGAATAGATATATCAGTCCACACTTGCCAACACAAATACCAAATCCGTATCGGCCTGAACCATGCACTGTTTCCCAGGAGGAATGAAATATGCTGCGGCCGATTCAACGCCCTCCTGCCTGTCTCCCTGTAAAGTAGCCTTGCCTTGGATCATCAGCAGCATGGTTGGACGATCGCTGTTGATCAATTTTGACTTCCCTTGAAGAAGATGCAGGGAACGGATGTTAAAGTCAGGAACGGGACAATCAAATGTTTGTTCTTCCGTTTGTTGAGCCTTTATGACTTTAGGAATGGTCACATTAAACAAGGTGTTTTTCAGCAACTCCGGAATATCGATGAATTTAGGGGTAAGACCCGCACGCAAAACATTGTTAGAATTCGACATCAGCTCTATGTTCTGTCCCTCCAAATATGCATGTGGCATCCCTGCACCCTGAAAAATACCATCACCAGTGTTCAATCGGAGAATATTGAACAGGTAGATGGAGAAAATTCCCCTATCAAAATGTCCACTCTTGCAGAGATTCTCTATTGCTCTTGCCGCCCAAAAATCTGGCGAAGATTTGGACAATTCGCCCTTGCGATATGCAGGAACGATTGTTGATGCAAGTGGAGAGAGTATTTGATTTACTTCTTCTTGGGTCATTTGCATCAGGTGACTGTAGAGTGCCTCGATACCTCCCTTCTCAAAAACCGGCTTGAAAGGATGCAGGAAAGGATTATTCGACAAGCGGTCTTCAATATCCTCCGCAAACCCGTGCAAGAGCCAAAATTCACTCAGTGCAATCATGACCTCCGGCTTGTGGTTGTCATCTTTATAATTTCTGTGGGGAGCATCCAATGGAATCCCCTTCTCATTTTCATGCTTGTATCCTATCTCAGCTGATTGCTTGTTGGGGTGAACTTGAATGGATAACATATCCTTCACATCCAATACTTTCAATAAAAATGGGAGTCGCCCAAATTGCTCGGTAATTTTTTTTCCCAACCAATATGATTTTGAGGCATCTATTGCATCCGCAAGTGAAACCCATTTGTTGGGTTCCATTTCAACTTCTGTAACTCCACCAGGATGTGCACCCAACCAGTATTCTGCTGCAGGGGTATTTCTATTGGTTTTCAGGTGGAAAAGATCTGGTATGAAATTGTTTCCACCCCATGCATATGGTTGTATTCTTCCTCTTAATCGGTGCATATCACAGATAAAATAAAGGTGACTGAATGAATTTCGAAGGTAAAAAAAGAGAAGAACATGGCAAGACACAATGATACAGGAAAATTGGGTGAGCAATTTGCATTGGAGTGGGCAATCGACAATGAATACATGATCAAAGAGAGAAACTGGAGATTCGGAAAATGGGAAATTGATCTAATCGCTTCAAAAAAAGACAGGCTTCATTTTTTTGAGGTAAAGACAAGAAGGTCGAATGTATTTGGTTACCCGGAGGAATTGGTGGACAGGCATAAACTCTGGCACTTCATTTCGGCAGGTACTGCCTATATCAGATATCAAAGAGATTTCAAATGGGTTCAATTTGATATCCTGGCAATTACGCTGGATGAAAATGAAAAACCCACCTTTTTCCTTATCGAAGATGTATATCTCTAATTTTTTGAAAAAATAGTTTCAAGCTTCAACCGCAACTGCTCTCCTCTCAGGTTCTTTCCGATGATTTTCCCATCCGGATCGATCAGATAGTTTTGAGGGATGCTTTGAATTTTGTATTGTACAGCGACTTCATTGCTCCAAAACTTCAGATCGCTGAGTTGTGTCCAAGTTAACTTATCATCCTGAATAGCTTTTAACCATGGTTCCCTTGCCCTGTCCAACGACACACCCAACACAGTAAAGTTTTTCTCTTTGTATTGATTGAATGCATTGACAACATTTGGATTTTCCTGTCTGCATGGACCACACCAGCTTGCCCAAAAGTCGAGGAGCACATATTTTCCTTTGAAAGATGAAAGCTTGACGTCTTTTCCGCTGACATCCTTTTGTGTAAAATCAGGCGCCATTGTTCCCACTGCACCAAACTTTGCGTCTGCAGCCATCTTCTGAGCCATCTTCCCATAATAATTGTTCTTGGCCTGCTCAGAAATCACTGCCAATCTGTTTTCCATTACCATTGGATCATCACTGAGCTGCATCATCACCAATACAACAAATGGTGCTACCGGAGAATTGCTGTGGTTTTTTATAAACTCATCGCCGAATCGGTTGGCATCGATGATCAATTGTTCGTAATTTTTTCTAACGGTCTCGTCCTTATTCCCCTGATTGATCTGCTGTGCGAGTCCACTTAACTTCTGAACGATAGGTGAATAGTTTGTATTGAATTGAAAAAAATCATAAGTGGTTTGAGAACCTGTGATTTTGGATGTTTGCAAGGTCTTGAAATCACCTTCAATTGTAATTTGAGAGGGGTCCATGAATAAAAAAAGATTTTGCTGAGAACCCTTTGCAGAGAGTTTGTACAATCCCGGTTCCTTGAGCTCTCCTTTCAACTCAAATTGTTCACCATTGGAAATCCCTTTGGCCAGGGGCTCAGGATCGAGTTCCTCGTTCTGAAGGATGATTTCCGTTTTATCGGGCATGCCCTTGAAATTTCCCTTTATGGTAAACATGCCACTTTGTGCCAGCAGCAATCCAGGCAAAGCGAACAATGTGAGAAAGAATAATTTTTTCATTTTTGATGGCGTTGTTGCAAAATTTGCTTTACGTCCTGCAAAGCATAACCTTTTGCGTTTAACAATATTAAGTAATGAAACAGCAAATCTGCAGCCTCATTGAGAAACAATTCACTGTTTTGGTCTTTCGACTCAATGACGAGCTCAACTGACTCCTCTCCGACCTTCTGAGCGATTTTATTGATTCCTTTTTCAAACAATGAGCGAACATAGGAGCCTGCATCATTTGAATTTTTCCGAAGCGCTATGATATTTTCAAGCTGATTCAAAAAATCATCAGATTGGTTGATTTCACCCCAACAGGTATCTGACCCGGTATGGCATGTTGGTCCCGCAGGTTTAACTTTGAACAGCAATGTATCGTGATCACAATCAACAGCACATGATTTCAGGTGCAAAAAGTTACCGCTCTCTTCTCCTTTTACCCAAATCCGTTGCTTGGATCTGCTGTAAAAGGTTATTTTTTCGGTTGACATGGTAAGATCAAAGGCTTCATTGTTCATAAATCCCATCATCAACACCTTACCTGTATCAAGGTCTTGAATGATGGACGGTACGAGTCCATCGCTGTATTTTGAAAAGTCAACTTTGACCGACATGATTGTAAAATTACTGAATGGTTTTCATCTGACAGGAATTTGCCTTTTTCTTAAGAATGCTTTAAGATCCGGAATGGCAACTTCTTTGAAATGAAAAATGCTTGCAGCAAGTGCTGCATCAGCCTGTTGGCTCAAGATCTCAACAAAATGCTCTGCTGTCCCACCCCCTCCTGAAGCAATGACCGGTACACTTACTGCGGAAGAAACTTTATTGGTGATGTCAACAGCAAACCCATTTTTGGACCCATCATGATCCATCGAAGTCAGCAAAATCTCCCCAGCACCCCGCTTTACTCCCTCGATCGCCCAATCAATGCATTTGAATGAAGTGGAGACAGTTCCGCCATTTAAATACACATACCATTCACCATCATCATGCTTTTTTGCATCAATGGCGAGAACAATGCATTGACTTCCAAATGCTGCTGCCAGCTCGTTGATCAGATCAGGACGCCTGTAGGCAGCAGTATTGACCGATATCTTATCTGCGCCTGCATCGAGCAATACCCTTACATCTTCCAAAGAAGCAATTCCGCCTCCCACAGTGAATGGGATATTGATGGCATGTGCGATGCGATTCACCAAAGATGCAAGAGTTTTTCGTTTTTCATTGGTTGCAGTGATATCAAG
>JBEGMC010000005.1:0-4244 GCA_041183265.1 Bacteroidota bacterium | reverse complement strand
GAGCAGAATACGATGTTCTTATCGACTGCAAAGACAATCTGGTTAATGTAGAAAATCTATTTATTGAATATCACAGTAGATTTGGCGAGGAACATAAACTGATAGAAATTCTAGATATTTTGCATAAATCCAACTTTAAATTTTATATAAAAGAAGCAGCCAATATATATTCTGAGCCTTTCATAAAAAAAATGACCGAAAATAATTTTGATATCCAACTCAATATTTTCGCATTTAGAAATGCCTGATAAAATTGTCCAATGCATGCCTCTTTTTATTATCGAGCAAGTAACTCAAATTTTCATTGAGGTATCTCTTGAGATCATATGTTGCGATTGGCGCCAATTCGACCAAATCGATATTTGATATTCCCTTTCCAAGTGATGCACCAAATTGACCAACCTGTTGAGGTAGCAGTTTCTTCAAACTCACCCATACTGCAAAAACAAAAGGCAAGCCTGTCATTTCTTTCCAGCCCAAGCCTAAGTCGTATACATACTTGTAACGATTGTAATTCATCAAGGCACGGTCGCCGATGATCAATCCGGCAGTGGTTCCTTTGATTTCATTGATATACCCTTCGTCTTTTGCATCGATGAATTGCACGTTTTTCTTCCAATGTTTTTCAAATAACAATCTGCAGAGCAGAACAGAGGTGCGTGACTGGTAATCGAGGTAAACCTGCTCAATTTGCTCCATGGGGACTTCACTGAAAACCGCCACAGAAGCAACCTCCCCTTCCGTACCAATGCAGTAATCAGATATGATATGATATTCACCTAAACTTGGCAATGCGCCAACTGGGACGAGTCCAATGTCAATTTGGTCTGATTGAAGCATCTTCACCAAATTGGACGGATAGTCCAACAAGAGCTCAATCTCATCCTTTATAGGGCCGTTCTGCAATCCGTATATAAAGGGCTTGGTATTCAAATATCTGACCGCTCCAACCCTGATTTTCCTTTCCACCAATATTGACGTAATTTTGGCGCAAAGTTACACCAATTCAAGATCTTCATGGAACTTCATACACTTTCAGCAATCTCCCCCGTTGATGGCAGATACCGATCACAAGTAGAGTCAATTGCTGGCTATTTCTCTGAATTCGCACTCATGCAATACAGACTGAGGGTTGAGACCGAATATTTCATTGCCCTTTCTCAAGAAAAACTGTTTGGTTTGCCATCCGCAAAGGCCAATAAATTAAGATCAGTTTATACTGACTTCAACAATGAAACTGCCAATGAAATCAAGAACCTGGAAAAAGTCACCAACCACGATGTAAAGGCCCTGGAGTATTACATGAAAAAAGAATTGGATGCTCTTGAACTGGGACATTTGAAGGAATTTGTGCACTTCGGACTCACATCACAAGATGTGAACAACACTGCTATTCCATTGATGTGGAAAGAAGCAATGGAAAATGAATACCTGCCTGCTATCTCTAATCTCACGATAAGACTCAGAGATCTTGCCAAAACATGGAAAAACATACCCATGCTGGCCAGAACACATGGTCAGCCTGCGTCACCCACTAAACTAGGTAAGGAAATCATGGTCTTCGTTGAAAGACTGGAAAATCAATTGAACCTGATCCACCAAATACCCTACTCCTGTAAATTCGGCGGCGCAACTGGCAATTTCAACGCACATCATGTAGCGTATCCAAAAATAAATTGGGTGAAATTTGGAAATAAATTTTGTGCTGATAAACTGGGACTCCAACGCCAGCAATACACCACTCAAATAGAGCATTACGATCACCTGGCTGCACAGTTTGATGCAATGAAAAGGATCAATACCATTCTGGTTGATTTTTGCAGGGATATCTGGACCTATATCTCCATGGAGTATTTCCGCCAGAAAACAAGAAAAGGAGAAGTGGGTTCCTCAGCAATGCCGCACAAGGTCAATCCAATTGACTTCGAAAATGCCGAGGGTAACCTGGGTATCGCAAATGCCATTTTCGAACATCTTTCAGCCAAATTGCCTGTATCAAGACTTCAACGCGATTTAACCGATTCTACTGTCATTCGCAACATCGGTGTCCCAGTTGCCCATACCATCATTTCCATCAATTCCATCAACAAAGGATTGGGCAAACTATTACTGAACGAAGAAGCCATCAAGGCTGATCTTGATAAAAACTGGGCTGTAGTTGCAGAAGCCATTCAAACCATTCTTAGGAGGGAAAACTACCCCCAACCCTACGAAGCCCTGAAAGAACTGACAAGAGGCAAGGCGGCCATTGATAAAAAATCCATCCACCAATTTATTGATAAATTGAAAGTGAAAGCCTCGGTTAAAAAGGAGTTGAAAGGGATCAGTCCGTTTAATTATACTGGAATCTAGTTGCCAGTTAACTGTTAACCGTCAACAGTTAACTCACTTATGAATTTCCGAACTAAAGTGAAACTGTATCTCGGGATTGTTTGCAATCTCTGTATTTAGGAACCATTCACTCTGGGCAAGGTATACCAAATGCCCATCTTTGTCAGTTACTATATTGCCAGTTTTAAACCTGGTAAATTCATCCAACTTAGCCTTGTTTTCTGTCGTCAACCAGCATGCTTTGTAAAAAGGCAGGGTATTGAATTGAACGGATGCTCCATATTCCTGAAGCAGCCTGTATTGTATCACCTCAAATTGGAGATCCCCGACACAACCAATGATTTTACGATTTCCATTGTGTTGCGTAAACAATTGAGCCACACCCTCATCTGTAAGTTGATTCAATCCTTTATCGAGTTGTTTTGTCTTCATGGGATCCTTGTTGATGACCTCCTTGAAGATTTCAGGAGAGAAACTTGGGATACCTGAATAATAATAATCTTCTCCCTCAGTAAGCGTATCACCGATCTTGAAATTTCCAGTATCAAACAATCCAACCACATCTCCCGGATAGGCCTCTTCGATGACATCCTTGTCCCTTGCCAAGAAACTATATGGATTGCTGAAGCGAACATCCTTGTCCAACCTCACATGATGATAAAACTTATTTCTCTCGAATTTACCGGAACATACGCGCAGAAAGGCAATGCGATCTCTGTGCTTGGGATCCAAATTCGCGTGAATCTTAAAAACGAATCCGCTGAATTTATCCTCATGAACATCAATGATCCTGGCACTGGTCTCCCTGCTTCTTGGCTCAGGTGATATGCGAATGAACGTATCCAGCAATTCCTTCACACCAAAATTATTAATGGCACTTCCAAAAAAAACGGGGGCTGTTTGTCCCTTTAGATATGCATCATTGTCAAAAGCACCATAAACACCATCAATCAATGTCGCATCCTCTCTCAACTGCGCAGCATCTTTGTCTCCCACCAAATCATCCAGATTCGGATCGCTCAAATCATCAATGTGCACACTGTCTTCTTCTGTAGCTTTTTGATTGGCATTGAAAAGCAGCAGACTCTTATCGTATAAACTGTATACACCTTTGAAATCCTTTCCCATATTAATGGGCCAACTCAGTGGATGCAAATGAATGCGCAACTCTTTCTCAATTTCATCCAATAAATCAAAAGGATTCTTTCCATCACGGTCGAGTTTGTTGATGAAAACAATCACCGGAGTATCTCTCATTCTGCAGACCTCCATCAATTTGCGTGTTTGCTCTTCCACCCCTTTCACACCGTCTACAACTAGCACAACACTGTCAACCGCTGTGAGCGTTCGATATGTATCCTCGGCAAAATCTTTGTGTCCGGGTGTATCAAGCAGGTTGATCAACATTCCCTTGTATTCAAAGGTCATCACCGAAGTGGCGACACTGATACCACGCTGACGTTCAATCTCCATGAAATCACTTGTTGCATGCTTCTTGATTTTATTGCTCTTGACAGCCCCTGCCGTTTGAATGGCACCGCCAAAAAGCAAAAACTTTTCTGTCAAAGTGGTCTTGCCCGCATCAGGGTGAGAAATGATCGCGAAAGTCCTGCGTTTTCGTATTTCGTTGTCGTATTTCATGGATTCAATGGGCGCAAATGTACATCAACTTGCCCGTTCGTCATGCAGATTCCCCCTTCACCAAATTTTTGAGAACCATCTTAGGCCAATGATTTAATTTTGTATCATGCGAAAGACCCTCGAGATTGTTTGGACGACCCTCAAACTGGCAGTGCAGGAACTGACTAAAAACAAGCTGCGTACTTTCCTTTCTTTGTTTGGCGTTACAATCGGCATCTTTTGCATCATTGGCGTGCTTTCAACTGTTAGCAGTTTAGAGAAAAATATCCAGG
>JBEGMC010000004.1:0-5822 GCA_041183265.1 Bacteroidota bacterium | reverse complement strand
GTCTGGTGAAATTAAATACAACGATATCTTTAAAATCAGGATGAAAAGATCAGCCGGACTCACAGCGTTGATCGTAGGAGGGGTTCCGGTTGCAGCGGGTACGGTGTTGATGGCAAGAAATTCAGGGTGGGATGGGCTCGCGGGACTGGTACTGTTCATGGAAGGACTGTTCGCGGGACCCATTGCGGGGGGAATCAAAGCGGTGCTGAACCCAAAACCAATGATCATCGGCGGAAACCAGGAAAACTGGGTGAAACACAAAAGATTGCTTGATCAAAAACTACATTGATCAACCCCACTTCACAGATGTCATGGTCAATGACCCACCCAAGGCTGTATCATTGAAAATTTCAATATTGTCGGCAGAACGGGAAACGCCCAAACTATACACCAAGGGCAAATAATGCTCGGGAGTGGGAATGGCAAGTAGTGCAGCCTTACCAAGGCGATCATAGTGCACCAATTCATCATGCAATCCTTTCAATATCAATTCTTTAAATCGAAAGTTCATCTCATGTGCCCATTCATATCCAAATCCTGGTTCATTCAGTTTTGACCAATCTACCATTCTCAAATTGTGTACCATATTGCCACTGCCAATGATCAATACCCCCTTCTTTCTGAGTGATTGCATCTCGGCTGCCAATGCATAATGGAAATCACCTCCCTTTGTATAATCAATGCTCAATTGAAGTACAGGAATCTTAGCATCTGGATACATGTTCCGAACGATGGTCCATGTGCCATGATCCAATCCCCAATCATGATCCAACTCTACTTGAACGCTGCGCACCATTTCAGCCACATCCCTTGCCAGCAGTGGATTTCCAGGCGCAGGATACTGTACCTGGTACAATGCATCAGGGAACCCGCCAAAATCATGAATGGTCTTGGGAAAATCCATCGCTGTGATCTTGGTACCCCTTGTAAACCAATGTGCTGATACCACAATCACCGCCGAAGGCAGGGGAATCTTCTGTCCCATCTCCTTCCAACGTTTGCTGAACGCGTTGTCCTCAATGCCGTTCATGGGCGATCCATGTCCTATGAACAATACAGGCATTTCCACACCATTTTCAGGCAAACTTGAAGCAAAACTGCGGAGCTCCTGGAATGATTTCATAAATCAAAGTTACAACATTGATTACAAACGTGCATAAAAAAGGGGAAAGCCCAGCTTTCCCCCCAATGATTTACTTGCTCTCCTTTTCCTCTTTCACCCGGGTAGCCTCCACATCAAACATGTCCATCAGAGAACCTGTCATGGAATCGTCAGACTTCTTGCTCATCACAAACTTCAGGTCGTATCCTGAAATCAAAAAGCCCATCACATACTTCTCATTTTCATAATAAGCAGTATCCATGGCCTTTTCTTCCTTGGATTCCAAGTCAGTATAAAATCCTTTCAACTTTCCTTCCTTGATTTCAAAACGAACGGGCAAGGTAACGTCACCCTGCGGAGTACCTTTTACAAATACACTCCACTTTCCGGTCAAAAAGCTCTCGGGAGTAGAACTGGTCTGAGCTTGCAAGCCGGCAACGCTGAATACAAGCGCAAATAATAGTGTCAAAAATGTTTTCATCATGTGTGATTTAATGAGGCAAACATAAGCAAACTTCGTTTACACATGCCTGCAGTTTTTATTTTATATTTAGGTTAACACTGACCCATATGAAAAGTTCAATCATTGTAGTTCTTCTCGCATTCCTTGCATTGGAATCCCTCGCTCAAAAAATAAACCCTGCACAAAAACCCAATGTGCTGATCATCATTGCCGACGATCAGGGATGGGGCGACCTGGGATTCACAGGAAATGAAACAGTACATACCCCCAACTTGGATAAACTTGCCAAGTCCGGCACCATCCTCGACAGATTCTATGTGAGTCCGGTTTGCTCCCCCACCCGCGCAGAAATCCTCACCGGACGATACCATGTGAGATCAGGGGTGAGCGGGACTTCCACCGGAAGGGTTCGGATGGATTTGGATGAAACAACCATTGCTGAAGCATTCAAAACAAATGGATACAAAACAGCGCTGTTCGGGAAATGGCACAACGGTGGACAAGCACCTTATCACCCTAACTGCAGAGGCATTGACGAGTTCTATGGATTTTGTTCCGGACACTGGGGGAATTATTTCAATCCCATTCTTGAACACAACGGTGTAGTCATCAAAGGAAAAGGTTTCATGACAGATGACTTGACAAATCATGCCATCGAATACCTGAACAACAAAAATGATCAACCCTTTTTCATGATCATGGCACTCAATACACCTCATAGTCCGATGCAGGTGCCTGATGCATTTTGGAACCGCTACAAAAACAAATCCATCCAACAAAAAGGCTCCATCCCAGAAAAAGAAAACATTGAACACACCCGTGCTGCACTGGCATTGAACGAAAACATCGATGAAAACATCGGTCGCGTCATCGCTGCACTTGAAAAAAACAACCAACTCAACAATACCATCATCATCTATTTTTCTGACAATGGTCCAAACGGAAACCGCTACAATGGTGGAATGAAAGGCATCAAAGGATCAACAGACGAAGGTGGTGTGCGTGTTCCTTTCATCATCTCATGGAAAAACAATATCAAAGACGGAAGAACATTGCCACAGATTGCCGCAAACATTGATTTGTTTCCAACCCTGATTGATCTAGCTGGACTCACATGGAAAAATTCAAAACCATTTGACGGCATCAGTCTCAAAAATATATTAATGGAGAAAGTTCCCCCTACTCCTGATCGGATCATTCCGAGTTTCTGGGCAAATGAAACAAGTGTTCGCTCACAAAATTTCAGGCTTACGAACAAAGATGAACTTTTTGACTTGATCCACGATCCGAATCAAACAAAGAACGTGGCAACTGCATTCCCCAATGAATACCAACAACTCAAAACATGGAAAGAAAAATGGTTGAAAGAGGTCAGGAGCGAATTGCCTTTGCAGGATCTTCGTCCCCTGATCATTGGAAATAAAAAAATGACAATGACCACACTTCCTGCAGCAGAGGCAGAGTCCATGGGTAATATCAAACGCTCCAGCAAACATCCGAACGACAGTTATTTTTTGGGATGGAAATCAAACACAGACAAAATCACCTGGAATGTTGAAGTGGAAGAAGATGGAATATTTGAAATTGATGTTTTTTATGCTTGCAGTGAAAAAAATATCGGAACAGCACTTGAATTGAAATTCAATGATGCAAGTATTTCGAAAAATATATCCGTCGCCAACAATGTCCCGGTCATGGGAATGGAACACGATAAAGTGGAACGCGACGAATCTTATGTGAAGGATTTCAAACCCATGAAACTCGGCAATGTTGCATTGAAAAAAGGAAAAGGCATCATGGAACTTTCGAGTAAAAATCTACTTGCACCGGATGACTTGGAATGCAATATGATTACACTTAGACGAATTCAATGATGAAAGCGTTTATCAAGTTAACAATCATTGTATGGCTGCTGCCGTTTCAATTGTTTTCTCAACTGGAAACAAACCGGACACAATATTTTCCAGCAGAGAAATCATTCCCCAATCAATCTCCTGCAAGGAAAAAGACTTGGGTTTTTATCTTAGCGGGTCAGTCCAATATGGCAGGAAGGGGCATGGTTGAACCCCAGGATACCCTGCCTTATCAACGAATTTTCTCCATTGATCAAAATGGTAATCTCATCTATGCAAAAGAACCACTGAACCTTTTTGAGCCGGGTTACGCGGGACTCGACTGCGGATACTCATTTGCAAAAACAATGCTTGAAAAAGTACCTGCAAAAATCAACATTGTTGTCATTCATGCAGCTGTCGGAGGAAGCAGCATCAGGCAATGGATCGATGACTCCACACACCGCAACGTTCAATTATTGAGCAACTTCAAAGAGAAAGTTGAGATCGCAAAAAAATATGGAACCATCAAAGGAATCCTCTGGCACCAGGGTGAATCAGATGCCAATCAAAAAAGAATTCCACTTTACCGCGATAATCTGAATACATTATTTGATAAACTCAGGACAATTGTCAACAATCCTCAATTGCCCATTGTCATGGGTGAACTGGGCTCTTTTTCAAAAGATCCCATAGCATTTGAAGCCATCAATTCAATCATACGCAATTACCCACAAACAGATCCTTTCACAAGCTTTATCAAAACGGGTGACCTGATGCACAAAGGCGACTCGCTGCATTTTAATTCAGCAGGACAAAGAAAAATGGGTGAACGATATGCAAATGAATTTTGGGGGAAATTTTCCAGCAAGAAGAAATAAATGAACAGCATTCAAGTTCCTGAAACTGGTACAACCACAACCGGACAGGTTGCCTTTTCCAACAAATGAACCGTATTGCTTCCTATATGCAAGTTGCGGATGTTTGAACTTCCCTTGGCTCCCACCACAAGCATGTAAGGATCCATTTTGTGGATATAATCATCAATGGCCTTGTAGACAGATGAATTGGAGAGGACCACGCGTTCAGGCAATGGTACAGGCTCATTGTGCTTGAAAAAATTCTTAATATACGTATCCAACTTCAAGTTGACAATATGCAACTGCTCATTGTCCTTCACATCCTCCACATGCACAATCACCAGTCTGGATTGCGGAATATGTAAAAAATCAACAGAAGCTTTCAATGCATGCAAGGCGTTTTCAGAAAAATCTGTAGCAACAAGTATGAGTTTGGTATGAAATTCCATCCGGCAATATGTATGAATAGATAGCCCTATTGCAATGATGCCTGTTGGCTGATCATATGACTTCCAGCACAGGCCAACATCCAAAACCTCCACAAAAGATCATCTAAATACAATTTTCAATAAATTGCTTTAGCGCCCATCAATACTCATTCATATGAAATGCAATTCAATCCTATTGCTGCTTTTTTCAGTCGTTTTGCTTGGAGCAAACAGCTGCAAAACAAAAAAATCAACCGTACCCGGATTTGAATTATCAGATGACTTCAACATTGAAAGCATCGCCACTGAACCCATGGTCAATGACCCGGTTGACATGGCATTCGATGAACACGGAAACATGCTGGTGCTTGAAATGCCGGGCTATCCATTTGAAGATGCACAGAGCAAAGTGTTGATGCTGAAAGACACCAATCAAGATGGCAAAATGGATATGGCCAAAACCTACGCCTCCAATCTGAACATGGCTACTTCCTTCATGCCCTATGAAAAAGGAATACTTGTTGCAGCCCCACCTTATTTGCTCTACTGCAAAGATGAAAACAAAGATGAACGCATTGAAAAAGTTGATACCCTTATGGGGGGATTTGCAACGGGTAATCTTCAACACAATTACAATGGACTCACCTACGGCATTGACAATTGGATCTATGCAGCCAATGGCGGAAACGATGGAAAGCCTTTCTGGTGGGGAGACCAAGAAAACAGTATTGATTTAAGAGGGAAAGATTTTCGCTTTGACATCAAGAACAAAAAAATTGAAATCTTAGGTGAATCGTCTGGCGGATTTGGATTGGCCATGGATGAATATGGAAGAGTGTTTGGTACCCATAATCTTACCCATGTTTCACAAATTGTTTTTCCGGATCGATACATCAAAGGAAAAAATTTATTGGTGGATCATACACTGCAGCAAATTTCAGATCATGAAGAAAATGGACTCGCAAGGGTTTATCCCATCGGAGAACAAGCCACAAGACTCAATCATCCGGAACAGTCGGGATACTTTTCAGGTTCATGCGGCATTACCTATTACAATGGAGGTTCATGGGGCAAGAAATATGATCAGACCATTTGGGTAAATGATGTTGTGCTGAATCTTGTACACGTTGATAAACT
>JBEGMC010000003.1:0-39655 GCA_041183265.1 Bacteroidota bacterium | reverse complement strand
GATGGATATCTGAGCATATTCATTGATGATGGTTCCATGGTTTATCGTTTATTACCTTACCGCAACATGTCAACTCAAAAATCATTTCCGATCAAAGCAGATAAAGAATATATATTTTTTACAAGAGATGCAAAAGAGGCAGGTGTAAGTCCGGATGAATTACAATTGACAACAACAAGGGAGCTCGAAACCAATACAATCATTGCAGTCTTCTCAGAAAATGATTATACCAAGCCGCGTCTCAATGACGAACAAGTCGACAAAGATCAATACATCATTCCAAAATCACTTTCCAGAAGATATTTTGAAAATTGGTTGGGAGAGAACCGCGCAGCATTCCCAGATTTTCTCGATATCAAGCGCCGGATCACCATTGAGGGGAAGTAATCCGTTCATTATTTTTACATCAAATACCAACGTTACACTCAAAGGGTTTAAAAAATATAGAATCAATAATAATACCCAAAAATTATATTCATCTCATCTTCGCTGGTGAGTCCGAAGGAAACAGTTTTTTTGGTGGTATTGTTATAGGTAACTTCTGAAGTCAGTCCCTCTCCGGGTTTCAAGGTGATGGGGGTAGTAAATGATACAGTGGCGGGATGTTCCCAGTCGGTACTGGTGTATACGATCTCACCATTTCTGCTGCCGCCAAAAATTTTGATGACAAACTTTTCACCGAGCTTGTGATAATGTGAAGTCAGTAACACTACACGCGTTGTTTCACTGAAAGTAAAATTTTTTACAAAGGTTTTTCTTTCTCCCGGCTGCAGTGTAATTTCCAGGTTGTTCAAATCCAGTGTCTTCGCAATATTTTGAACACTGCTTGCAGGTACCGTATAAAAATTGATATAGTTTTCTCCTTTGAGAGTATATGATGTTTTATTGAAATAATGGGCATTTAAGTCCAATGGCATTTTCGGACTCACTTGAAGTGCAACGCCTGTTGGCAATGTAAAATCAGCATTCACATCTGTGCCTCCGCCCATGAATACATGGTTTTGCATGTTTTCTAAATTGATTGATCCATTGGCATTTCTCAGATCTCTTATGTTATTTTCAGATGGAAGCAAGGAGGGATTTCTGAATGAGTATACAACCAGGTGATGGCTGTTCGACATCCCGCGCAGTTGAATGCGGTTCACGTAAACTGCTTCAGTATTGGGAGTATTTTTTCGAACGAAAATCTCTCTTTCAAAATTCGGGGCAATGTCAAACGGATCAATTTTCAATTGGAATCCGCTTCCACTTGGTGGGGGAGCCAGTGGGGTGATGGAAGGCTGACATACACTGGTATCTTTCAACAACGATTCATTAACGGAAGCATCGGTAGCACTTGCTCCTTTAGAAATCCATTCATTGATGAAAGCAACTTGACCCTTGGTTAGAAAATTTCCACCCAAAGGCATGTTGGAACCAAAGTTGGCATTGGTGGAATGATGTCCTGCTTCACACGCAATTTTGTGTGCAAGAAAGCTGTTGTTCAAATCATTTGCTTTTACCAGCTTCATTCCCATGGATGCAGCTGCGCTGTTTTTGGGGGTGACTCCTACCAGATTTGCATATGATTTACCCGGTGTCAATACCAAGCCATGTTGCGCAAAGCTTGCATCTGATGTTGATGCATGACATCCGCCAATGGCGCAGGAGGTATTGAGTATTTGTTCCTGAATGATTTCAAAAGAAGGTTTTCCTGTTGCTTCCGTTGTTTCTGTTTTTTCACAGGACCCAATGATGATTGCCAAACAAACTAGATACAATAAATAGGTTATGTATTTCACGCATCATAAATGTACGTCATATCAAAGATGTTCTAAAAATGATGCAAACTAAAAAGCCTGTTAGGTTGCTAACAGGCTTTTGATAAAGCAAAGTGGCTGTAGGGGGAGGAGTCGAACCTCCAAAGGGCAGTTAGCTATAGCGCAAAGTTCAGTGGTCGACCCTGGTCGCCTCTTGCGAGACGGCTCTACACTACGTTTGTCCTGTGATCCCCACCCTCGAGACAAGAGGGCATGTCTGCCGAAAATTTCATCACCCCACAATTGTAAAGAACTGATGCAAATTTAAGCTTATTCCAGTTTTATTGATATAAATTCAATAATAATTTTTTAATTATTGAAATTATTCAATAAATTGCATCAATATTTAAAATCTCTGAAAAATCAATATTGAATATGGCATCAAAATTAAATCTTGACAAACTGGATCTTCAGATCATTCAGATCATGACGGAAGATGCCAGTATTTCATACGCTGACCTGGGCAAGCAATTGTTTGTGTCAGGAGGTACCATCCATGTCCGTATCAAAAAATTACAGGAATTAGGTGTGGTCAAAGGCACAAAACTCAATGTCGATTTAAAATTGTTGGGGTATGATATCAAGGCCTTCGTTGGTATATACCTGGAGAAGAGTTCTTTGTATGATCAGGTTGCAGAGGACCTGAAAAAAATTCCAGAAATCATTCGCTTGAATTATACAACAGGTAATTACAGCATGTTCATTGAAGTGGTTTCAAAAGACATCAATCAGCTGCGATTTGTTTTGCATGATCAATTGCAAAAAATAAAAGGCATCGAAAGAACCGAAACATTCATTTCATTGGATGAAAGCTTCAACCGCAATGTGCCAGTGGCGGGTTGATGATTACTTCACCATTCTTCCTTTCCATTCATACTGTGTGATCATTCCAAAAAAAGCGGCGATGACTGTATAAGCTGTATGAAAAATCTGTGAGGGAATGAACCACGCAATGAGTCGCTGTTTCCCAAAAAACATGGATGCATGCAACATGAATGGCAGCTCTCCAAATGCTTTGATCAATAAATAGATCAGGTAGTATTTGAAGTAGATACTATTGAAAAATCCAAACAGCAACAGTAAAATGGGGATGAGGTTCACGCTGAAAACAAGGAGGAGTGTGGCCTTGATCAGTGTGCTGGAATAATTTTTTGCCTTGCTTGCCCAGCGAATCCGCTGTTGAAAGAAGGACTTCCAGTTGGCAGCTGCATCGGTTTCGACTACAGCTGCATGCGCATAACAATAAGCAATCTGATTGGGGAATGCCTTGTCAATCTTTTCCATCAACAACATGTCATCACCAGAAGCAATCTGATCAATTCCTTCAAATCCATTTACTTTTTCAAAGGCTGTTTTGGTATACAAGAGATTGGCACCATTGCACATGTTGAACAATTTGTTGGCCACCGCCACTGCTGTGATGCCCTGTAGAGAAATAAAGTCAAGTGATTGGAAGATCTCCAAAAAACTTTTTTCTTTCCTGAATGCAACCGGTGCTGCGACCATTGTTGCTTGGCGATCTTCTTTGCAGGCAACCAAGGTGGCCAACCAATTTTTGTTGTAACTGCAATCTGCGTCTGTTGTTACGATGATTTCATGTTGCGCTGCATGAATCCCCTTGGCAACGGCTGACTTCTTTCCAAATTTTTCATCTGCTGATACAGAAATCAACTTTACCCGCTTGTCAGTGTAACTGTTTACAATGAAAGCAGTTTTGTCTTCTGACCGATCGTCCACCACAATCATCTCCATCAACCCAGTGGGATAATCCTGCGCCAGCAATCCATCCAAACATCGTCCGATGTTTGCTTCCTCGTTTCGGGCGGGTACAATGATGCTCACCGGATGGTATACATATTGAACAGGCTGAAACAGTTTCAACCTTATCAATAAGCTGTTCGCCCGCATGATCATCAGCAGGTAAACTGTCAGCACAATCAATATGATCATCCACACAACCATTTCAAAAGCAACTATTTACGCCTAAGTTAAATTTTATCATAACTACAATAAAAGATTGTTTCAGCAAAAAAAATCATTATCTTCATATAGTTAGTTATGCAACTATATGCCAAACAACCAATTTAAATGGGGGGAGCTGTACAGCTTCATTACTGGAATGGCTTCGACTGCCATCGCGAGAAGATTGCAGAAAAATTTCAAGCAACAGGGAATTGAAATAACGATTGAACAATGGAGTGTGCTCTACCATCTTTGGAAAAAAGACGGTGTGAGTCAGCAAGAACTCTGCAATGCAACCTTTCGTGATAAACCAAGCATCACGCGACTGCTTGACAACCTGGAGAAATTAAAACTCGTTAAACGTGTTGCATCACCAACCGATCGTAGACAGAATTTAATTGTGCTTACAGATGCTGCAAGAAAAATGCAAGACCATACCATGGAAGTTGCATCCAATACCTTGAATGAGGCATTGGAAGGTGTCGTTGTATCAGATGTTGATCGTGCAAAAATTGTATTGCAAAAAGTATACGACAATCTCAAATAACCATATAAATCGTTTGTTATGGAAACCACAACCAAACAAGTCATGAAAGGTGCAGGATGGATGATCGAGGCGGCAGCTCCAGCGCATACATTCACTCCAGAAGATTTCAACGAAGAACAAAAAATGATGTTCGACATGTGTCACCAGTTCATCAATACGGAAGTAACACCGTTGTTGGATCGGATCGATAAGCTGGAAACCGGACTCATGCCAAGCCTGATGCAAAAATCAGGTGAACTTGGACTGATGGGTATTTCCATTCCGGAACAATATGAAGGATTGGGAAAAGAATTTACATCCTCCATTATTGTTGCAGAAGCAATGGGAGCAGGACATTCCTTTTCAGTTGCATTTTCAGCACATACAGGTATTGGCACATTGCCAATTTTATACTTCGGAACTGAAGCACAAAAAGCAAAATACATTCCAGGACTTGCTACAGGGAAATACAACGGTTCTTATGGCTTGACCGAACCCAACAGCGGCAGTGATGCACTTGGTGCAAAAACAACTGCAAAACTGAGTGAAGATGGGAAGCATTATATATTGAATGGACAAAAATGCTGGATCACCAATGGTGGATTTGCAGATATCTATACTGTATTTGCAAAAATTGATGGAACACAATTTACTGCTTTCATTATTGAACGCGGCATGGAAGGGTTTACAATGGGACAAGAAGAACGCAAGATGGGTATCAAAGGTTCTTCTACTGTACAACTCTATTTTCAAGATTGCAAAGTCCCGGTTGAAAATGTATTGGGTGAAATCGGCAAGGGACATGTCATCGCATTCAATATTTTGAATCTTGGTCGACTCAAACTCTGCGCATCTACCATGGGTGGAGCAAAAATGGCAATGGCTGAAGCATTGAAATATGCAAAAACCAGAGAACAGTTCAAAAAACCCATTTTTGAATTTGGAGCCATGCAACACAAATTGGCTGAGATGGCCATCCGAACCTGGGTTGTGGAAGCCGCACTCTACCGGGCGTCCATGTGGATCGAAGAAAAAGAAAAAGAATTGCTCGCTGCGGGCAAACCATTCAACGAAGCCCTGCTGGGAGCTGCCGAAGAATACGCGATCGAATGCGCTATCCTAAAAGTTTCCGGATCTGAATTATTGGATTTTGCAGTGGATGAAGCGGTACAGATACATGGAGGGAATGGATTCAGCGACGAATACAATGTATCAAGAGCATACCGTGACAGCCGCATCAATAGAATTTTTGAAGGTACCAATGAGATCAATCGTCTTTTGATTGTTGACATGGTATTGAAACGTGCAATGAAAGGCAGATTGGATTTCATGGGACCCGCAATGGCGGTGCAGAAAGAATTGATGAGCATACCTGATTTTGGATCAACAGACGACAGACTATTTGCAGAGGAACTGAAGGCCATTGCACAAATGAAAAAATCCATATTCATGGTAGCAGGTGCAGCTGCCCAAAAACTCATGATGCAATTGGAATCTGAGCAGGAAATCATCATGCACATTGCAGATATGGCGATTGATGTATTTCATGCAGAGAGCGGATTGCTCAGAGCGATCAAAATGGTTGAACAAAAAGGAGAGGCACATTGCAGCATTGAAATTGATATGGCAAAAACTTATTTATATGATGCAGCAGATCGCATCAACAAGCATGGGAAAGATGCCATCAATGGATTTGCCAGCGGCGATGAACAACGCATGATGTTGTTGGGATTGAAGCGATTCACCAAAGTTGCTCCTTTCAATACAAAGGATGCACGCAGAAGAATTGCTGCAAAACTGGGTCAGGCATAATATTTACTGATATCGGTCACGCCTTTTTTTCTGATATCCGGAGTGCTCTTCAAAGAGAAGCCATCCCATTGAGCGCTTCCCGCTTCTTCCAATGTCTTGTAAAGCGGATCTCTATCAGATTTCTTATAAATGGTTTCCGATAGTGCCACCATCTTTTTGCAGATCTCGGTTGCCAGCAAATGAAAGGGCGCAATCAACAAGCGGGTCATACAATTCTTTTCAACCTTAACGGAATTGGGTTTGCAATATTTTATGCAACAGTAAAATCACATCAAAAAGAGGAAATCCGCTTTTACACTTTCGTATTTATACGATTATCCAAATCGTATACCGCCCAATTTGTTTACTTTCACGTCTCAAATGACAAAAAATGGAATTGAAAAACAACTTCATACACCACGTTTATTTTTGGTTGAAAAATCCGGGCAGCAAGGAGGATCTTGCAGCTTTGATCGCAGGACTCGAAAAGCTAAGTGCAGTTCCCCAGATTAAATTCTTTCATATAGGTTTACCCGCCGATACCAACCGAGATGTCATCGACACCACTTATGCTGTTTCATGGTTGAATGTTTTTGAAACAGCAGAAGATCAGGATGTTTATCAAACGCATCCCATGCATCTTCAATTCATTGATGAGTGCAAGCACTTATGGAGAAGAGTGGTTGTTTATGACTCCATCCAGCATTAAACACATCTATGTTCAATAAAAACCGTTCTGCTGCTTTAGGTTTCATCTTTGTAACTGTATTGATCGATGTCATTGGATTTGGCATCATCATTCCTGTCATTCCCTCCCTCATTCAAAAATTAACAGGAGGCGACATGAGTGTGGCTTCCAGATACGGTGGATTTCTCATGTTTGCTTATGCGATCATGCAATTTTTGTTTGCACCCGTTTTGGGGAACTTGAGTGATCGCTATGGAAGAAGAACCATCATCCTGATTTCGCTGTTTGGTTTTGGAATAGATTATTTGTTGCTGGCATGGGCACCCAATATTGTTTGGCTGTTTATTGCAAGAATTATTTCAGGCATCACCGGGGCGAGCATCACCACAGCCTCTGCCTATATTGCTGATATCACAACACCGGAGAAGCGTGCACAGAATTTTGGACTCTTGGGAGCGGCATTCGGACTGGGGTTCATTATTGGTCCACTGTTGGGCGGTGTACTCGGACAATACGGCGAACGTGTTCCATTTTTATTTGCAGCAGGATTGACACTTGTCAATTGGTTGTATGGTTTGTTGATTCTTCCGGAATCTTTACCAATGGGGAAAAGAAGAAATTTTGAATGGAAGCGTGCAAACCCTGTTGGCTCTTTGCTGCATCTGAAAAAATATCCTGCATTGACGGGACTGATCATTTCATTGACTTTCATATATATTGGTGCTCATGCAGTGCAAAGCACCTGGAGTTATTATACCATCAAAAAATTCAATTGGAATACCGGGATGGTTGGATATTCACTCGCATTTGTGGGGATGGTGATTGCATTGGTGCAAGGAGGATTGATCAGGATTGCCATTCCCAAGTTGGGACAGGCACGTGCATTGTTCGTAGGACTGTTGTTGTATACCATCGGAATGTTTTTGTTTGCATTTGCGTCTTCGACTTGGATGATGTTTGCATTTTCATTTGTGTATTGTTTGGGCGGGATTGCCGGTCCGGCTTTACAGGGAATCATTTCACAACACGTACCATCCAATGAACAGGGTGAATTGCAAGGTGCACTGACCAGTTTGATGAGCGCATCCTCCGTTGTGGGTCCGTTGATCATGTCTAACCTATTTTCATTTTTCAGCAGGGATGGTTACACATGGTATTTTCCTGGAGCACCATTTATAGCAGGTGCGATCTTTTTTTTGGTCAGTACCCTGATTTCTTACAAAAGTCTGCAGGATGAAAAGAGAGCAAAAGCAGCAGCTGAAGCATTGAGTACTAATACGTTAACATAGTTTTCAAAATAATTTATTCTTTCGTTTGGTTGTTTAGGTCTATCTTCGTCCTGTTATTTGAGTTAAGTACAGTTATAAGTAAGTGAAAGTATTTCCTGCTAAGCACAAACATCTGCTAATAGTAAGTCTTCTTTACCCCTGTGTTTCTCTCAGTTTTTTTAATCAATTTTATTTGTAATGAACATTTACGTTTCAAATTTGAGCTTCAACGTACAGGATGAAGACTTGAAAGAATTTTTTGCTGAGTATGGAGAAGTAACTTCAGCAAAAGTTATCACAGACAAATTCACTGGCCGTAGCCGTGGTTTCGGTTTTGTTGAAATGTCTGACGATGCAGCTGCTCAAAAAGCTATCCAAGAATTGGATGGTGCAACTGTAGAAGGACGTGCGATCAAAGTTAGCGAGGCGAAGCCTCGTGAGCAACGCCCCAACAATGGTGGTGGCGGTGGTGGTCGTCGCAACTTCGGCGGTGGCGGCGGTGGAAACCGTTGGTAGTCTTTGCATCCTACCGAATTATAAAAGAGAACCCCCGGGTTCTCTTTTTTTATGACCTCCCAAAATTGATTAACTTTAATAAGTCAATTTCATGTTATGAGTGAATCAGTACAAACCGTTGTTCAACAACTCACCACCAAAGATTTTCAATCTGATCAGGAAGTCCGCTGGTGTCCTGGTTGCGGAGATTACTCCATTCTCGCACAGGTGCAGAAAATCATGCCAACACTGGGCATCCCGAGAGAAAACATTGCCATCATTTCTGGGATAGGCTGTTCGAGCAGGTTCCCTTATTACATGGAAACTTTTGGCATGCATTCCATTCATGGAAGGGCAACTGCTATTGCAAGCGGACTCAAAGCTGCGCGTCCGGATTTGAGTGTGTGGATTGTCAGTGGTGATGGAGATTCAATGAGCATCGGGGGCAATCATACCATTCACTTGTTGAGAAGAAATTTCAATGTCAATTTCATGGTGTTTAACAACCAGATATATGGATTGACAAAGGGACAGTATTCACCAACTTCAGAAGAGCATAAAGTAACCAAGTCAACTCCCTATGGCAGCCTGGATCATCCGTTCAATCCTCTTGCATTGGCAATGGGTGCTGATGGAACATTCATTGCACGCAGCATGGACCGCGATCCCAAGCACCTGCAGGAGATGTTGCTGAGAAGCAATGCGCACAAGGGGACTTCATTTTTAGAGATTTATCAGAACTGCAACATCTTCAACGATGGCGCATTTGAAATATTCACCGAGAAGGCGACGAAGCCCATCGAAACCATTTTCTTAGAGCAGGGCAAGCCTTTGCTTTTTGGTGCCAACAAAGAAAAAGGCATCAAGCTGGACGGATTCAAGCCAGTTGTTGTTGATTTAAGCAATGGAGCAAGTGCAGATGATTGTTGGATACATGATGAACATGATTTTTATAAAGCACAGATTCTCGTGAGAATGTTTGATGATCCACGTATTGAGGGACATTTGCCAAGACCTTTCGGTGTATTCTATCAGACCGATCGTCCATGCTATGAAGACATGCTGCACGCGCAGATCGATGAGGTGATGACCAAAAAAGGGAAGGGAGATCTGAATAAATTAATCAGGGGCAACGAGACCTGGACGATTGCATAATATATGCTGGTCAGTGTTCACCCAGACAATCCTCAAGAAAGAATCATCAAACAAATAGCTGACTGTCTGAAAGACGGTGGCGTAGTTATTTATCCAACTGATACTGTATATGGATTGGGATGTGATATTTTTCAACCCAAAGCAGTGGAGAGAATTTGCAGAATAAAAGGCATTGACCCAGAGAAAGCAAACCTCTCGTTTATTTGCAGCGATTTATCTGACCTGAGTAAGTATGCAAGGTCTATTACAACTCCTCAATACCGTTTCATCAAACAATACATTCCCGGTCCTTTTACATTTATTCTCCCTGCAAGCAAGGAAGTCCCCAAGATTTTAAAAAGCAAAAAGAATACGATTGGACTTCGCGTTCCAGATCATAACATCACGCATGCTATTGCTGCTGCGTTGGGACATCCCATTCTTAGTTCATCTCTTCCGGGTGACATGGTGGAAGAATATACCGATCCCGAAATTATTCACGATCGATTTGGCAAGTTGGTTGATATGGTAGTTGATGGAGGTATTGGCGGGATGGAGTATTCTACTGTTGTTGACATGACTGATGAACAGCCGGAAATTATCAGGCAGGGGATGGGAGAACTCAGTTAACAGTTAACTGTTAACCGTTAACTGTTGATTTAAAACTCTCCCTGTGCAACTCACACCTTCCAAACGCTGCAATTGCTTTTCTGTGTGACAGGGTACCATATCCCTTGTTCTTGTTCCATCCATACTGTGGGAACTTTTCATGCATCTCCAACATAAAGTCATCCCTGTACGTTTTTGCCAGAATGCTTGCGGCAGCGATGGACGCATACTTCCCATCCCCCTTGATGATGGTTGCATGAGGAATGGGGCCAAATGGTTTGAACCGGTTTCCATCCACAATGATATAAGATGGAGAAATTTGCAGATTGGAAAGTGAAGCATGCATTGCCTTGATGGAGGCATTTAGAATATTGATTTCATCAATTTCTCTCGCATCAATTTTTGCAACTGCCCAGCTGACCGCATTTTTTTGAATAACCTCTCTCAAACGAAACCTCATTTTTTCATTGATTTGTTTGGAGTCGTTTAAATCAGCATCATGAAAATCCCTTGGAAGGATGACTGCCGCCGCAAATACGGGTCCCGCGAGACATCCCCTGCCAGCCTCATCGCAACCAGCCTCAGGTTCCATGGATTGAAAAAACGGTTTGAGCATCCATTGCAAAGTAGCAAGAAAAATTCATCAAAAGGATCAGCAATGCATTTGTAAACTACCTTTGCAACATGCAAGTACGTGCAGAAAAAAAATCAAATGCAGTAGCGATTTGGTTGTTGATAGGAGTAGGCATGATCGTGGTGCAGGTTTTGTTGGGAGGCATCACCCGTTTGACAGGTTCGGGTTTATCCATCACAGAGTGGAAACCCATTCTGGGAGCCATTCCACCACTGAATGAAACTGACTGGCAGAAGGCGTTTGAGCAATACAAGCAAATCGGGCAATTCAAGCACCTCAATTTTGAGTTTACTTTGTCTGATTTCAAATTCATTTATTTCTGGGAATGGTTTCACCGCGAATGGGCACGATTGATCGCAGTCGTATTTCTGTTGCCGTTTGTGTATTTCATCATCACCAGAAAATTCAAACAGGAAATGATCAAACCCTTGATGATTCTTTTCTTGTTGGGGATCCTGCAGGGACTCATCGGCTGGATCATGGTGAAAAGCGGATTGAATGAAGAGAGTCTGTATGTAAACCATATTCGTCTTGCCATTCATTTTATTTCAGCATTGGGATTGTTGGCTTATACCTTGTGGTTTGCTTTGCAGTTGCTAGTTGATGAAAAACAACTTATTCAAGCACCAACGCTTAAAAAATTTTCTGTTTGGTTGTTTGTATTGATCGTTGTGCAGTTGATTTTCGGGGCGTTCATGGCCGGACTCAAAGCGGCTCAGTTTGCAACCACCTGGCCTACCATCAATGGTGAATGGATTCCCTCTTCAATGTCCAATGATCGATTATCAACTTTCACCCACGATCCTCTCGCCGTTCATTTCATCCATAGAACCCTTGCCTATATCATCACAGTGCTGGTGTTCATCTGGTTTCAGAAGGCCAGAAAAATCACATCGACCCCATTGTTCAACCGCATCAACCGACTGCCTATTATCATTGTGCTGCTGCAGGTACTGTTGGGAATCCTTACGGTTCTTTTTGCCAACAATGCCTCTGCACTTCTTTGGCTGGGAGTGGCACACCAGTTTACTGCTATGCTGCTTGTATTGATTTGGGTGACAGTACTTTATACCCTAAGAGCTGGTAAATAGCTGATATTCACTATTATTTAATTGCCCGCCCCGGTGATTTGTCGTAAATTTGCGGCGACTAAATAACATTATGAATATCAGGAACATAGCGATCATTGCACACGTAGACCATGGAAAGACAACCTTGGTGGACAAGATTCTTCATACAGCGAAGGTATTTCGCGACAATCAGGAGACTGGAGAGCTGATCATGGACAGCAATGATCTGGAAAAAGAAAGAGGTATTACGATTTTCAGCAAAAACGCTGCGGTTACATATAATGATGTGAAAATCAATGTGATAGACACTCCAGGACACGCCGATTTTGGTGGTGAGGTGGAGCGTGTGTTGAAAATGGCCGATGGTGTGATCTTGTTGGTGGACGCTTTTGAGGGACCCATGCCGCAAACCCGTTTTGTACTGCAGAAAGCATTGCAGTTAAACCTGCATCCCATAGTTGTCATCAACAAAGTGGACAAACCAAACTGTCGTCCGGATGAAGTACATGATGCAGTTTTTGAACTTTTCTTCAACCTGGATGCAACAGAAGAGCAATTGAATTTCCCCACCTATTATGGTTCCGGTAAGAACGGCTGGTTCAATGACAGCCTTACGCCGACAGACAATATCATTCCTTTGATGGAAGGCATCATCAAACATGTACCCCCTCCCAAAACAGAGGAAGGCACCCTGCAGATGCAAATCACTTCACTGGACTACTCTTCTTTTCTTGGCAGAATTGCCATTGGAAAAGTTGCCAGAAATACCATCCGTGAAAACCAACCCATCACCCTCATGCAGGCCGATGGTTCTTTGAAGAAGCAGCGTGTGAAAGAATTGTATGTATTTGAAGGGATGGGAAAACGCAAGGTTACAGAAGTGCATGCAGGTGATTTGTGTGCGGTGGTAGGCATTGAAGGATTCAACATTGGTGATACCATTGCCGATTTTGAAAATCCTGAAGCCCTTCCGGTCATCCATGTGGATGAGCCCACGATGAGCATGCTTTTCAGCATCAACAATTCACCCTTCTTCGGCAGGGATGGAAAGTTCGTTACGAGTCGCCATTTGCGCGATCGCCTCATGAAAGAAACCGAAAAGAATTTGGCACTGCGTGTGAAAGAAACCGACAGTGCAGACAGCTTCCTGGTGTACGGACGCGGTATCCTCCATTTGGGCGTATTGATCGAAACCATGAGAAGAGAAGGATATGAATTGACCATCGGACAACCACAGGTGCTCGTGAAAGAGATCGATGGAAAAAAATGTGAGCCATACGAAGTACTTGTGATCGATGTTCCAGAAGAATACGCTTCCAAAGCAATAGATCTGGTGAGCAGGAGAAAAGGTGAAATGTCTGTGATGGAAACCAAGGGGGATATGCAGCATATTGAATTTGAGATTCCTTCACGCGGACTCATTGGATTGCGTACCAATATGCTGACCAACACCGCAGGTGAGGCAGTGATGGCCCACCGATTCAGTGAATACAAGCCTTGGAAGGGACCCATTCCTGGAAGGAACAATGGCGTTTTGCTGGCCAAGGAAGGTGGAAGCACAACTGCATACTCACTTGATAAATTACAAGACCGTGGATTCTTCTTTGTGGATCCGGGAGAAGAAGTATACAAGGGAATGGTTATTGGAGAGAACAACAAACCCGGTGATCTCGTTGTGAATCCCAATGAAGGCAAGAAGCTTACCAACATGCGTGCCAGTGGAACCGACGGTGCTGCCAGCATCGCTCCCAAGCGTCTCATGACCCTCGAAGAGTGCATGGAGTATATACAGCATGATGAGTGCATTGAAGTAACTCCAAATTTCATCCGAATGAGAAAATTGATTTTGGATGAAACAGAAAGAAACCGTCTCGCCAAACAAATGAAGGCCGAAGCTGTTTAATTGATATGAAAAAGACATTGCTCATCGTTTGCTTACTCGGAACTTTGATGGTTTCCAAGGATGCAATTTCGCAGTGTTCCATTTGTACAAAAACCGCTCAACAGTTAGGACACAAGCCTGCCAAGGGATTGAATACCGGTATCATTTATCTGATGGTTGCACCATTGGCAATTATCGGATTCGTAGGATTCCGTTGGTGGAAAAACAACAAAGATGAATTGTTATGAGAAAAACAATCCTTCATATATCCATTGCCGTTTCAGCTTTATTTTTTTATGCTTCCTGCACTGTCAACAATGTAACAATTGATGACAGCATCGGTAAGTACTTCAATGAAAAAGGACTGACCGGCACATTCGGTATGTTCGACAACAGCCGCGGTGAGTTCACCATTTATGCACTCGATCGCTTCAAAGCCAATTTTCCTCCCGGTCAGAGCATGATGCTGTTCAGTAAACTGGTTGCTGTTCATACTGGTAAGCTGGCCAGCGATACCATTCAAATTGGATTTGATTCACTGAATCAGTTGATCGGAAAAGATACATTGCAGTTTTGGATTGACAGCGTGAAGTATGGGAATAAAAAATGGAAAAAAGATTCATTGACGATTTCACCGGATGAGCAATTGGGCTTGATCAAGCGATTGTATTTCAAACAGCTCCCATTCAGGGGAAGTGCCCAAGAAGGCATCAAAAAAACATTGATTGTAGAAAACAATGCACAATATCAATTGGCATACCAGAAAAATGACCTGGTTCACAACAACCGGAAAATGGCATGGGTCATTGGATGGATCGAAGAAAATCGACATGTCTATCCCTTTGTGATCAACTATGACGCACCGTTGAATGCGGAAACTTCATCAACAACTGATCAGCTTTGCAAAGAGATACTGACCCATATCGGATTTTTTAAGGGGATCATGTAACTTAGTTGACATGCAGCTTTATACACCTTCTCTTTTAACCTACAAGCGACTTCAGACCGTTGAAGTTAAAATTGGTGACCTGCTACTCGGAAACAACCATCCTATTCGTGTTCAGACCATGACAACCACAGACACGATGGATACCATGGCTACAGTAGAACAAACCATCCGTTGCATTGAAGCAGGTGCTGAATTGGTGCGCATCACAGCCCCATCCAAAAATGAAGCACAAAATTTATTGGAGATAAAAAAGGAGTTGCGTAAACGCGGTTATACAACACCTTTGGTGGCTGATATTCATTTTACACCCAATGCTGCTGAAATTGCTGCGCGCTTGATTGAGAAAGTGCGTGTGAATCCGGGTAACTACGCAGATAAAAAGAAATTTGAATTCATCGAATACACCGATGCTGCATACAACGAAGAAATTGAACGCATCAGGGAACGATTTACACCGCTTGTAAAAATTTGCAAAGAGCATGGCACTGCCATGCGCATTGGCACCAATCACGGTTCTTTGAGTGATCGCATCATGAGCAGGTATGGCGACAGCGCCAATGGAATGGTGGAGAGTGCAATGGAATTCTTGCGCATTGCGCGGGATGAATCTTATCATAACATTGTGCTTAGCATGAAATCAAGCAATCCGCAAGTGATGGTCCAGGCCTATCGCTTGTTGGTGCAAACCATGCAACAGGAATTTGGCATTTGCTATCCTTTGCATTTGGGTGTAACGGAAGCAGGCGATGGTGAAGATGGAAGGATCAAATCCGCCATTGGTATCGGCACTTTGCTCGAAGACGGTATTGGCGACACCATTCGTGTTTCGCTGACAGAGGATCCTGAATTCGAGATTCCTGTTTGCCGTGATATCGTCAAGCGATACAATCAGCGCAACGATGCAGTGGTTTTGCAAGAGGGCATCAAATTACCTTATTCACCATTTGAATACAAGCGAAGGGTTTCTACTGCAGTTGAAAACATCGGCGGCAAGCAGGTCCCGGTAGTACTGGCGGACATGCATGCAATACCTGACCTGACTCCTGTTCATTTGGAAAGCATTGGCTATACATATGATGCAGAAACAGATAAGTGGAGCATCAGCGATGCTGCAGCTGATTATGTTTATACAGGCGAGAAGTCGATTGCTTTTCATTTACCGGGTACATTGAAAAATATCGTGTATGCTCCTTTTTGGAAAGAGAGTGCATCATGTTTTCCTTTGTTTTTGCTGAAAGACTTTCAGTCTGCGCAAAAGAAAAGCAGCCGCATCAATTTTGTTTCGGTGGATTGTTATGATGCATTGGGTAAAGAGGATGGCCCTAATCCAACCACAACAGCATCTCTGTTGCATGCTGCTCAGGATCCAACGGTTGTATTCTGTCTCACCAGCGCCAACACCAATGCCATGCAAAGTGTGAGAAGGATGCTGATTGAGTTTGATGCATTGGGTATGCAAAGCCCCGTTATCTTATCTACCATCAGCAATCACCATACTCCAGATGAACACCTGATCCATTTTGCTACTGAGACGGGTGCCATTTTGCTTGATGGCATGGGAGACGGCATCAGTCTTGGTTTTGGCACGAGCAGTTCCTTAGACAATCCAATCGTCAAGGGCCGCACCTATCTTCCTGTAAAAGATATATATCAGTTTGCCAACAATACTGCTTTCAGTATTCTGCAGGCAACGAGAACAAGAATTTCAAAAACAGAATACATCAGTTGTCCGAGTTGCGGCAGAACATTGTTTGATCTTCAGGAAACAACGGCCAAAATTCGTTCCGTTACCAATCATCTCAAAGGAGTGAAGATTGCCATCATGGGCTGTATCGTAAATGGTCCGGGTGAAATGGCAGATGCAGACTTCGGCTATGTCGGCAGCGGTCCGGGTAAAATTACATTGTACCGCAGCAAAGAGATTGTCAAGAAAAATGTTGACAGCGAAGTAGCGGTGGATGAACTCATCCAACTGCTGAAAGAAAGTGGTGCATGGGTTGAGCCTGCATAATCAATAAGATCACCCAATCACTTTCATTGCCTTCCCAATTTTTACAAAAGCTGCAATCGCTTTATCCAAGTGTTCTTTGTCGTGTGCTGCACTCAATTGAACCCTGATGCGTGCCTTGCCTTTTGCAACAACCGGGTAGAAGAATCCAATTACATAAATTCCCTCTTCCAACAAGGCTGAAGCCATTTCCTGTGCTACTGTTGCTTCATACAACATGATCGGAACAATGGGGTGTACACCAGGCTTGATATCGAAACCAGCCTTGGTCATTTCATTTCTAAAGTATTGTGTATTCCATTCCAATTTATCTCTCAAAGCAGTTGTCTCACTCAGCAAATCGAGTACTGCAATGGATCCGCCCACAATACTGGGAGCAAGTGTATTGGAGAACAGGTAAGGACGACTGCGCTGACGAAGCATTTCAATCACTTCTTTCTTCCCGCTTGTGAATCCGCCAGATGCTCCACCCAATGCCTTGCCAAGTGTACCGGTAATGATATCAATTTTCCCAACTACACCACAATGTTCATGTGTACCTCTTCCGGTTTTTCCGAGAAATCCGGATGAGTGACATTCATCTATCATTACAGCTGCGTCGTATTTTTCAGCCAGTGCAACAATTTTATCCAATTGTGCAATCGTACCATCCATGCTGAATGACCCATCGGTCACCACAATGCGGTTTCTCAAGTGTGCAGCCTCTTTCAATTTTGCTTCAAGATCTTCCATGTTGTTGTGTGCGTACCTGTATCGTTGTGCTTTGCACAACCTGACTCCATCAATGATGGATGCATGGTTCAATTCATCGGAGATGATGGCATCCTGTTCATTGAACAATGGTTCAAACACACCACCATTGGCATCAAAAGCTGCAGCATATAAAATGGTATCTTCTGTTCCAAGGAATGCAGATATTTTCTGCTCAAGTTCTTTGTGTATATCCTGTGTTCCGCAGATGAATCTGACAGAACTCATGCCATATCCTCTTTCATCAATGTATTTTTTGGCAGCTTCGATGATTTTTGGATGGGATGATAGTCCCAGGTAATTATTCGCGCAAAGGTTGATGACATCTTTGCCACCTACTTTGATGACAGCTCCCTGCGGACCCTCAATGATTCTCTCTTTTTTAAACAATCCGGCTTCTTTGATCTCTTCCAATTCTGCAGCAATGCGATTGACAAGCGTTTGGTTCATAAATAAATCGTTAAAGTGATTTTTTTTGACCGATCTGTAACATTTGCGATCGAAATTCGTATCACAAATATACGCGCCTAACCAAGACTAAATGACTGAGCGGGAATATAATAAGTGTGTGGATCAATATGCAGATGGGGTATACCGCTTCATATTAAAAAATATGCAGGTTCCTGAAGATGCACAGGATGTGGTACAGTCTGCTTTTGAAAAAATGTGGAAAAATCATCAGGATGTACATGTTGAAACGGCGAAGTCCTATTTGTTTACTGTAGCGTACAATCAAATGATTGATCACATCAGAAAAAACAAACGAATGACCTTGGTGGATGAATTCAGTGAGTCTTCAAAAATCAGCTGGTCAAAGCATACGAATTTAAAGGAAGAGCTGGAAAAGGCTTTGCAACAATTAACGCCCCTTCAGAAATCTTTGATTTTATTAAAAGACTATGAGGGCTACTCATATGATGAAATAGGGAAAATTACTTCATTGAATGCAAGCCAAGTGAAAGTCTATTTGCACAGGGCCCGCATGCAATTGAAGGAATACATCGGTAAAATTGAAAACCTGATATAATGATTGATCAAACAAATTGTGAAACTTGGTTTTTCATGTATGCCGACAATGAACTGTCTGCTGATGAAAAATGGGAGGTAGAGGAATTTGTCCGAAACAATCCCTCATGCCAAAAAGAGTTTGATTCAATCCAACGGATACAATTTCATCCTGAGCATGTTGCTTATCCTGATAAATCTGATTTGTTGGCAGATCAAATGTCACTGAATGATCTGAAGTTTAAAGCCGATACGTCCATTGTATATCCTTTCAAACAAGAATTGTATAGACAAGTGTCTCATGGAAAAAAAAGATCTTATTATCCTATGACAATTGCTGCAAGTATGTTGCTGATGATTGGTTTATTCTTTTTGTTCAATCAGCAAGAGCAAATATCTTCCAGCCTGCCTGTCACAAAAAATATTGTTCAAGGATCTTTGGCAGCCCCTCAAAACTCATTGGCGTCCAATACTGTACCATCCAAATCTGAAAAACCAACAAACATTGCATCATCTCGCAGGATCAAAAAAATTCAACCGGCAGTTGTAGAGGAATTGTTGTTGCAGGCAGAAGAACCTGCAATTGTTCCGCAGATGGAGCATAAAATGGAGGAAGCAGTTGTCACTGCATCGGTCCCTTCCTCCAATTTGAGCGAGGAGGCATTGAGGGCTGCAGCATCCAGAATGGCTTCAACAACCCCATCCCAGCAGGACGACGTTGCCATCAATACCGCTATGATCATTGAGGCTTCTACCAAAGCAAAAGAACAGGGAAGGTTGAGGGGATTGGTGAGGAAATTGAGTCGACAGCTATTCAAGGAAAAAGAAACAAGCAATCAGGAAAAATATATTCAGGTGGCAAATTTTGCCATTCCAGTATCAAATAAAAACTAAGCATATGAAGTTTTTTTGGAAGAGTGTTTTATTGTTGATTTTACAACATCAGGGCTTTGCTCAAACCGACAGCACCGTTAAAAAAAGCATTGATACCATCAAGGTTGGCAATATCACCATCTTAAGAACAGGCAATACGGACAGCGCTGCATCATTTAAATCATCGAAAGATACCTTTAAAATTGGCGGTACGGTGGTGATCATCAGCGAGGGACTCGATCGTGGATTGGAAAAAATTCGGATAGGAAGTGAAGATGTAAGAAGTTCACTTGAGTCCTTAAAAAGTATCAAGACGTTGGTAAAGAAAAAACCTAAGAAATATTCCACCAATTGGTTTGTATGGGACCTGGGATTTGCAGGGTACAATGATCAGACTGATTATTCATCTGCCAGCGCACAAAATTTTTTGTCTCCCATGATGGGTCCGAATTTTCCTGTGACACCGCCACTCACCAAGAACGATTTTGCTTTGCGAACAACCCGCGTCTCCAACTTCAATCTGTGGTTTTTTATCCAGCGCATGAGTTTGATCAAACAGGTTGTCAACCTGAAATACGGATTGGGTATCGAAAGCAATAATTATTTCTATAAGACTGGCATCAAATATGAGGATCTGCCATATGAAACACTTGTCAGCAGATCACCAGGCACAATTAATAAAAATAAATTGGTTGCCAATTATCTTACAGCTCCACTCATGCTCAATATCAACACCAATCCTTCCAATCACAGAAGAGGATTTCAGTTATCGGCTGGTGTAAGTGGAGGTTATCTGATCAGTGCAAGACAAAAAATGCACATTGATAAAGAACGCTCCAAGGTGAAATCCGAGTTCAACCTTTCTCCGTGGAAACTTTCTTATATCGGCGAATTGGGACTCGGTGCTGTAAGATTGTACGGGTCATATGCGCCAAGAGCCATGCATCAGGATGGAGTAGATCAACGGCCTTATACTGTTGGAATCAGGTTCTCTTATTAGATCTTGCCTTTTTTGATTTCTTCTACCACGGCAGGATCTAAGAGGGTGGTGGTATCACCAACCTTATCCAATTCTCCCTCGGCAATTTTACGGAGGATGCGGCGCATGATTTTACCGCTGCGTGTTTTGGGGAGTCCGGATACCAATTGAATTTTATCGGGTTTTGCAATGGGTCCGATGATTCTGCTCACCGTAGCAGTGATGTCTTTTTTCACCATATCAGGCGTTCCATGTGAACCGCTGTAAATAACAAATGCATAAATACCTTGCCCCTTTACATCATGCGGGTATCCTACAACTGCGCTTTCTACTACTCCAGCATGCATGTTGATGGCGTTCTCTACTTCTGCAGTGCCGATGCGGTGTCCGCTTACATTCAATACATCATCGACCCTGCCAGTGATGCGGTAAAAACCATTTTCATCCCTGTAAGCACCATCGCCGGTAAAATACAGATTGTCATATGTAGCAAAGTAGTTGGTCCTGCACCTTTCATGGTCGCCATACGTTGTTCTGATGGTTGAGGGCCAGGGTGATTTGATGCAGAGATTTCCTGTTACATTGTTTTCCGTGATTTCATTTCCCTTTTCATCCAACAAGACAGGTTCAACCCCTGGCATCGGCAATGTTGCAAAACTTGGTTTGGCAGGAGTGATACCTGCAAGATTGCTGATCAATACACCGCCAGTTTCCGTTTGCCACCATGTATCAACAATGGGACATTTTTTCTTTCCGATGTGTTCATCGTACCAATGCCATGCTTCCTCATTGATGGGTTCACCAACGGTACCCAGTACGCGAAGCGAAGAGAGATCTTTGTCTTTGATGGGATCCAATCCAAATGCCATCAAACTTCTGATAGCCGTGGGAGCAGTGTATAAAATATTGACTTTGTATTTATCAACGATGTTCCAAAATCTTCCTGCATCCGGGAAAGTGGGAATGCCTTCAAACATCAGTGTCGTAGCACCCGCACTCAAGGGTCCATATACAATGTAAGAGTGACCTGTGATCCATCCAATATCAGCTGTACAGAAATGAATTTCTTTTGGTTGATATTGAAACACGTTTACAAACGTATAGTTGGTGTAAATCATGTATCCTGCACATGAATGCACAACACCTTTTGGTTTACCTGTTGAACCGGATGTATAAAGAATGAATAGAGGATCCTCTGCATCCATTACTTCAGGAGCACAGTCTGGATTTCCTGCAGTTTCAACTTTTCTCACTTCATCTTCCCACCATACATCTCTTCCCTTGATCATGCTCACAGCAGTTCTTGTATGTGTATATACGATGACACGTTTCACAAATGCACAGTTGACCAAGGCATCATCGATGACAGATTTCAGCGGAATATCTTTCGCACCTCTGAATGCGCCATCACATGTAATGATGAATGCAGCTTGTGCATCCTGCAAACGGTCGGCAATGCTTTGTGCACTGAATCCGCCGAATATCACAGAATGAATGGCACCAATTCTGGCACATGCCAACACTGCAATGGCCAGTTCAGGAATCATGCCCATGTAAATACATACACGGTCACCCTTCTTTATACCATTGTTTTTCAGCACATTTGAAAACTGCACGACTTTTTCATGCAATTGTGCATAGGTAAGTACCCGGTGATGTTCGTTGGGGTCATTCGGTTCCCATATGATGGCAGGTTGATGGGCTTTGTCAGCCAAATGTCGGTCGATGCAATTATGGGTGATGTTGAGTTTTCCTCCTTCAAACCATTTGATAGAAGGCTCTTTGAAGTTCCAATTCAACACATGATCCCATTTTTTATACCAATGGAAGTTGGATGCGATGGATGACCAAAATTCCTCTGGTGATGCAATACTTTGTTTCCAGGCCTGGTGATAGTCTTCGAGGGATTTGATCTGGTAAGGGTAACTCATAACACTGCAATCATTTGAGGTCGGTAAGTTAAAAAAAATAAGATTCTTCGGGAACTATTTTTAACTTCAAAACCCAATCTTTACCAAATAAACGTTGCTTCACATGCAAACTGCGATTGAAAAGAAACAAATCCGTCAAATCATCTTTGCATCATCTGTAGGTACACTGATCGAGTGGTATGACTTTTATTTGTTCGGGAGCCTTGCCCCCATCATCGCCATGCAATTTTTCCCGAAGGCAGATCCGACTGCAGCTTTGCTTTCCACCTTGGCAACATTTGCAGCAGGATTTATCGTAAGACCCTTTGGGGCATTGGTTTTCGGGAGATTGGGGGATATGGTTGGGCGCAAGTATACTTTTCTGCTGACCCTTGTGCTGATGGGTGGATCCACTTTTGCCATCGGGCTCATTCCGGGCTACGAAAAAATTGGATTTGCTGCTCCGATCATCGTGCTCCTGTTAAGATTGATTCAGGGACTGGCTTTGGGGGGTGAATATGGCGGTGCAGCCACTTATGTTGCAGAACATTCACCGGGTCACAAAAGAGGATTTTATACCAGTTGGATACAAACTACAGCAACCCTGGGACTCCTTCTCTCACTGGGAGTTATTTTGTTGACGAGAAAAAGTTTGGATGCCAATGAGGCAGCATCCATCAAGGCTTTTGAATCATGGGGATGGCGAATCCCCTTTTGGTTTTCTATTGTGCTGGTGGGAATGAGCATCTACATCAGAATGAAGATGCATGAATCGCCCTTGTTCAGCAAGTTGAAATCAGAAGGAAAAATTTCCACCAATCCCATCAAAGAAAGTCTCTTTAAAAGGTCGAACCTGAAAATGGTATTGCTTGCCTTGTTTGGGGCTACCATGGGACAAGGAGTGGTTTGGTATACCGGGCAGTTTTATGCACAAACATTTTTGGAGAATGCTTGTAAAATAGATTTTGAACAGACCAGAACTATTTTGATTGCTGCTATCATTTTTGCGACTCCCTTGTTCATTGTATTTGGGAATTTAAGTGACAAGATTGGCAGAAAGTGGATCATCATCGTCGGAATGTTTCTTGCCATCATCAGCTACAGACCTATCTATCAGAAGATGTTGGACCTTTCATCCATCCAGCAGGTAGTGATGGACGATGCACAAACCAAAATAGAATCTACCATCAACGTAGGCGAGCACAAAGATTTTAGTTTAAGAACAACTACCACCCAACATGTTTTTCAAAATGGCATCACTGAAAAAATCGTGCACATCGATACTTTGTACAATGCTGGTGCAGAGCGTGCGCAAACGATGGACAAGACTTCTAAAATTTTGCCCGACAACAGGTATTGGGCAATGGTAGCACTGATTTTTGTGCAGATTTTATTCGTGACAATGGTCTATGGTCCCATTGCAGCATTTTTGGTTGAAATATTTCCAACCAAGATCAGGTATACTTCCATGAGTTTACCCTATCATCTGGGGAATGGTGTATTTGGAGGCCTGACACCCTTTATTGCCGTCTTGCTGGGTACGATCTATACCGCTGATCCACTCGTGGGATTGTGGTATCCGATTTCGATTGCCGCGCTTTCAATGCTGATAGGTGCACTGTACCTGTCCAACAAAATTGATCCAAACGTAAATGATTGACATATGAATCGGATAAAAAGAATCGCGGGACTTATCTGGGTGCTGGTTGCAGTGGTTGCATATATCATCTTATTGCAAACAGCTTTAACACAAATCAATGCAAAACCAACTACAGATACGATTATTCAATGGAGTATCTTTGCGGTGATATTTCTTCCCATCGCCATCGGACTCATTATTTTTGGCTGGCTGGCATGGCAAGGTGATTATGATCATTTGCCTGTTTCAAGTGAAGAAATCGAAGACCAACAATAAACATGTCCATTCGCTTACATCAGGTATCAAAAAAATATGGTGACCAGCAAGCGGTCAATCAAATCAGCTTTGAAGTTTCAAAAGGTCAGGTAGTTGGATTTTTGGGTCCCAATGGTGCCGGTAAATCCACCACCATGAAAATGATAACCGGGATCATCCAGCCTGACCAAGGTTTCATAGAAGTATGTGGTATGCAGGTAAAAGGCGAATCGCTTGCAACCAAGAAAAAAATAGGGTACCTGCCTGAACACAATCCTCTGTACCTCGACATGTATGTCAGAGAGTATCTTGCAATGATCGCATCTTTTCACAGCATGGGAAATGCAGATAAAAAAATACAGGACGCAATCGAAAAAACCGGGTTGCGCTTGGAGTCAAACAAAGAAATTGGACAGTTGTCAAAAGGGTACAGGCAGCGTGTTGGACTCGCTGCTGCCATCTTGCACGATCCGGAAGTATTGATTTTAGACGAACCCACCACCGGACTAGATCCCAATCAAATTCTGGAAATACGATCTCTGATCCGACAGTTGGGAAAAGAGAAGACCATTTTATTTTCGTCCCATATCCTGCAGGAAGTAGAGGCCATTTGTGACCATGTGGTCATTATACACAGGGGAAATATAGTAGCGAATGAATCGATGGGTGCCATCCAATCGTTGCAGGATCAACAGCACATCACTGTACAATTCAGCGGACCAGTGACCTTGGAGGCGTTGATGACATTGCCGGGAATTCAGGAAGTTGAATCGAACAAACAAGGCGCGTGGATATTGAAAACAGCCGGATCGGTAGATCTCAGCAAAGAACTCATGTCATTTGCTTTGCAACATAACCTGAATATCGTTTCTTTGCAAGCGCAAACCCGTCAGTTGGAAGATGTTTTCAAGGAACTGACAGGTTTATAACGGTGCTCGCTTCTTTTTGAATGCTATAAAAACAATCATTATGAGTCTCATCGCAAGTGTACACGCAAGACAAATTTTAGACAGCAGAGGTAATCCAACTGTTGAGGTGGATGTAATTACCGAAAATGGATTTTTCGGTCGCGCTGCAGTTCCATCTGGTGCCTCAACCGGAAAGCATGAAGCTGTTGAGTTGAGAGACGGTGACAAATCTGTGTATGTCGGGAAAGGTGTTTTAAAGGCTGTAGAAAACGTAAACAAGATCATTGCCCCAAAATTACTGGGAGTTCCTGCTACTGAACAGGCCCTGGTTGATAAGATGCTGATCGAAATTGATGGTACACATAACAAAGCAAAGTTGGGTGCCAATGCAACACTCGCTGTTTCTATGGCAGTTGCAAAAGCTGCAGCACAAGCCAGCAATTTGAATCTGTACAGATACCTTGGAGGAGTCAATGCTGTTACACTTCCTGTTCCTTTGATGAATATCCTGAATGGCGGTGTGCATGCTGATAATAAAATTGATTTTCAGGAATTCATGATTGTTCCTACCGGTGCATCCACTTTCAGTGAAGGATTGCGTTGGGGTGTTGAGATTTTTCACCAATTGAAAAATGTATTGAAGAAGAAGGGATACAGCACCAATGTGGGTGATGAAGGCGGATTCGCTCCCGATATTCAAAGCAATGAAGAGGCCATCGAAACTGTATTGCAGGCCATCGAAGCTGCAGGATACAAAGCAGGTTCACAGATCCATATTGCCATGGATGCTGCCAGCACTGAAATGTTTGATGAGAAAACCAAATCATACAAATTCTACAAGAGTTCAGGTAAAGTGATCAGCAGCGATGAAATGGTAGCATACTGGACAGCATGGGTAAATAAATATCCGATTATATCCATCGAGGACGGGATGGCTGAAGATGATTGGGATGGATGGAAGAAATTGACAGATGCCATTGGCGACAGATGTCAATTGGTAGGTGATGATTTGTTTGTTACCAATGTTCTTCGTTTGCAAGAGGGTATCGACAAAGGCATCGCCAACAGTATTTTGGTCAAAGTAAATCAGATTGGTACCGTTACAGAAACCATCAATGCGGTGCGTTTGGCCCAGACCAGTGGGTATACTTCTATTATGAGTCACCGCAGCGGTGAGACAGAAGATACTACCATTGCAGATCTTGCTGTTGCACTGAACTGCGGACAAATCAAAACCGGATCAGCTTCGCGTACCGACCGTTTGGCCAAGTACAATCAACTCATCCGCATAGAAGAAGAGTTGGGTGTGAATGCTGTTTATCCGAAGAGAAAATAAGTATGAAAATCATCATCGCCCCTGATAAATTCAAAGGGAGCATCGATTCAATCTCCTTGTGCAATGCGATCCACAAGGAGATTGTTTTGTTATATCCAGATGCAGAAGTGAAAATGTTTCCTCTGGCAGATGGAGGTGACGGATTTTCACAGATCATCCACCATTATATTGGTACTTCTCCAGTTGCTGCACAGACAACTGATCCGCTCGGTAGGTCTATCGTTGCCCGTTATCAATATGCCTCCTCCAATCAAACTGCTTTCATTGAAATGGCTGCTGCAAGCGGACTGGCCCTGCTTGCTCCATCAGAGAGAAATCCATACAAGACTTCTACTTATGGAACCGGACTCCTGATCAGAGATGCCATCACACGCGGTGCCACACATATTATTTTGGGAATTGGAGGAAGTGCAACCACAGATGGAGGTATTGGAATGGCGGATGCCCTCGGCTATATGTTTTTGGATGCGCAGAGTGACCCCTTGGAACCTTGCGGTGAAAATCTGCAATTGATCAATGAAATCATTTTACCAGAAAGTGATTTTCTTGAAAACATCCAATTTACCATTGCCTGTGATGTAAAGAATCCCTTGTTCGGTCCCAATGGTGCTGCCTATGTTTACGGTCCGCAAAAAGGCGCAACGCACGAGCAGGTAAAAAAATTAGACGAGGGACTTGCACACCTCGATGCGCTTTTCATGAAATTTTTTGGGAGATCAGTAGCTGAAAATCCGGGTGCAGGTGCTGCAGGGGGACTCGGTGCGGGTTGTGATGTTTTTTTGGGAGCCAGACTGATTCCCGGGATTGAATATATTTTTGACTACATCGACCTGAAAAAAGAAATCGCAGATGCCGATCTCATCATCACCGGTGAAGGCATGTTGGATGAGCAAAGCATGCAGGGAAAAGTTGTGGGGCATGTTGCAGAAATCGCAAAAAAGCATGACAAGCCTGTCAGGGTTATTTGCGGACAACACGAAAATTGTGATGCACATAAAATATTATTGGACAAGGTTGTTACACTGGCATCCATTGCTGATTCTCTGGAAACATCCATCAGCCAACCATTGCTGTTTATTCCTCAGGCAGTGAAAAATATTTTTTAACTTATGGTCTCATACTGAGATCATGCGCAAGATTGTTTATCTATTTCTATTTTTTCTTTCCAGTCATTCATTGTATGCACAGCCATTGCCTGCATGGAATGATCAACTGACGAATGCAACCGTTGCTGATTGGCTCTTGAAAAAACCCATACAACATGCGGAAGTATACAGGGATGAGGTGCGTGGGCAAATCGTTTTCTACAATGGATTGGTCAGACGCTCATTTGTTTTGTCTCCTGATTTCACCTGTATTGACTTTACGAATCTCAGCAATCAACAGCAATTGATCAGGGCTGTCCAGCCAGAGGCAAAAATTACCATTGATGGAATTGCATACAATGTAGGAGGTTTAAAAGGACAAACAGAGAAAGCATATTTGCTTCCAGCTGCTATCCAACAGTATAGACCCTACAGTGATTTTCAATTTGAAAAAATAGAAGTAGCCGCTATTGAACCAAGAATAAAATGGAATCGTGCAACCTGGTCATCTGTCCAAGCACCTGGCACTGGCAAACATGTGACACTCAGGTTCAGGTCTCAATCATCAGCAGTCAAAGATGTAGAGGTGGAGGTGCATTATGAAATATACGATGGACTCCCCCTGATTGTAAAATGGGTTGAAGTGGTGAACCATTCCAACCGACCTATGCTGATCAACAGGGTAGTCAATGAAACACTTGCATTGGTGGAAGAGGAAAGTGCTGTGGTGGGGACTCCCGAGCAGATGAAAAAGCAGCATGGGATTTATGTAGAGACCAACTATGCATTCAACAATGCCATGCGTTATGATATCAGTGATCAAACAACGCATTGGAAGATAGATTCTGCATATACTTCACAGGTTAATTATAATTATCAAACACCTTGTTTGTTGGAAGTATATCCGGAAAAAGTAAAAGCAGTTGCGTTGAAATCAGGTGAAAAAATGATTTCACCCCGCACACATGAATTGCTGATGGACAGTTATGACAGAGAACGCAGAGGGATGATGATACAGCGGATGTATGCAGCAGTAGCACCATGGACGACACAGAATCCAATATTCATGCACTTGATCAGTAAAAATGATCAGCAGGTGAGAGATGCCATCGATCAATGCAAAGCGACTGGATATGAAGCTTTGATTTTGAGTTTTGGAAGTCACTGCAACATGGAAGACACGAGTGCTTCGAATGTTGCACGTTGGAAACAGCTTGCAGATTATGCTCATCAGCAGGGAATATTGATTGGAAGTTATTCATTGTTCAGCAGCAGAAGAATCAATGATGAAACCGATGTGATTGATCCGGTTACAGGAAAACCCGGGGGAGCTTTTTTTGGCAATGCACCATGTATGGGGAGTGCATGGGGACTCGCATACATTGACAAGTTGAAGTATTTCATGAAAGCAACCGGATTTAATTTGTTTGAGAATGACGGTCCCTATCCTGGAGATGTTTGTGCGTCTACTGTTCATCCGGGACACAAAAACTTGGATGATTCACAGTGGAGGCAAATGGAATTGCAAAAGGGATTGTACAAGTGGTGCAATGAGAATGGAATATACGTAAATGCACCTGACTGGTATTTCTTGGATGGAACACATAAGATTGCATTGGGATATAGAGAGGTTAATTTTTCTTTGTCACGAGAGCAGCAAAAAATATTGAATAGGCAGAACATCCATGATGGTACGTTTGAAAAGCTTCCATCGATGGGATGGGGATTTGTTCCACTGACAAAATACCAGGGCGGAGGACCAGAAGCTGTTTTGGAACCCCTGCATGAGCATTTAAAAGATTATGAAATGTTGATGGTGCAGTACTATGGTGCTGGTGTGCAGGCATGTTACAGAGGTCCGCGTTTATACGATACAGATGAAACAAAGCAACTCGTAAGCACTACCATTCAATGGTATAAAAAATACCGGGATATATTAAATGCATCCATTGTTCATTTGCGCAGAGCGGATGGAAGGGACTGGGATGGGTTCATGCATGTGAGTCCATCTTTGAATGACCGAGCATTTATCATGGTATTCAATCCAACCGACCAGCCCATCATCCGCAATCTCAAAATCCCCCTTTACTATACCGGGTTGAATAAAATAGCCACCGTTGCTGAAAAAGATGGTCTAAAAAAATTGATGTCATTGGACGCCTCAGGCAATCTTTCATTGCAAGTCTCCATTCCCGCCAATGGCTACAATTGGTATGTGATAAGAAAATAATTTGGTGGATTGCATAATAGTCTATAAATTTGATAGACTATTAACAATTGTCACGTGGCTGATAGGTTAGGCAGAGGTCAACAAAACCTTTAAAGGCGGTTCGAGTCCGTCCGTGGCGACGATTCATGAGAAACAATCAGTACGATTGAAGTTTAATACTGAGGTATGCCTTTCTTTTGGGTTCAGGCATACGTTCTATGGCATACCTCAGCATCGTACGTGGCATTCGATGTGCAAATTTGTCGAGAAACTGTTCGATCTTTTTTGCATCCCTTTTCCAGGCTTCTCTGAGCATCCAGCCTGTTGCTTTGTGCATCAGATCGTGCGGGTGTTTCAACATCATTTCACTCAATTGTATAATATCAAGAAAATCATTTTTTCTGATAAAATGAAGTGTGGCTACTACCGCAATTCTGTTTTTCCAGAGCGATGAATGTTTTGCGAATGTGTATAAAATCGTTCTGTCTTTGTCTTCCAACCATTGACCCAATATAATATGAGCAGTATTATCAACCAGATCCCAGTTGTTGACCCGATCTGCTTTTTTTAAGTAGAGGTCCACCCACTGTTTCTCTTTCCTGATTTTTTTATCCTGTTGAAATTTATTGCAGAGGATGAACAAAGCAGTCAGTCTTTCTTCATGGTAGGGTGAATCAAGCAGCGTGGTGATGGTTTTTTTTGTTGCAGTGGAAGTATGAAGTTTTGCAACCTTTCGTTGGTCCGGTACAAGAATCCCATGAAACAAGTCTCCTTCAGCATACTGTCCTTTCCCTGTTTTAAAAAAGTAAGGGAGGAAAGCTGCTTTCTCTTTGGTGGCATGTCTTTTCAGATCTCGTATGATCGCATGCGGATCACCCATCATGCTGCCAGCTTTTTCAATGCAGTAACAAATTGATCCAATTCATCCAATGTGGTATAAACATTTGGAGTGATGCGGCATCCATGAACATCGGCACCATCGATCGCAACAGTGAATATCTTGAATTCATCCATCAGTCTTTTGGCAAGATCACCTGGTGTCATGCCCTCAATTCCCACGTTGGCAATTCCGCAACATCTTTTTTCATCTGCAGGAGTATTGACAATGATCTTTTTGATATTTCTCACTTTGCTGGTCCAGTACAATTGCAGGTAACGCAATCTTTTTTCTTTTCTCTCAGCCCCGATCATGTGATAATAATCAATAGCATCTGATATGGTCAAGTCAGTATGAACAGGATGGGTGCCAATATGATTGATTCTTGAAATATCAGACATGTTCGTATTTCCATCCCCCAAAAGTGGCCAGAGTTTTGCGATTTTATCTTTTTTCACGTAGAGCAATCCTGCTCCAAGAGGGACACTCAACCATTTGTGCAAGGAACATCCATAATAATCGCAGTTGAGGTCACTTATCTTGAATTGAAAATGGGCAACTGCGTGTGCGCCGTCTACCATCACTTCTACTCCCTTGCTGTGTGCCATGTCACATATTTTTCGGATGGGCAGTATTTGTCCTGTGATATTGATCATGTGACACACCATCAGCAGTTTTGTTTTGGAGGTAATGGCATTTTCATAAAGCGAAACAATTTCTTCATCTGATGTTGGATGATTTGGTACGGAAATTTTTTTCAGTACTACTCCGTGTCTCCTGGATACTTGTTCAAACATATCGAGCATTGCACCATAATCTTGTATGGCCATCACTGCCTCATCTCCTGGCTTCCAATCTTGTCCGGCAATCACCAGATCAAGTGATTCAGTTGTATTTCTCGTGATCGCCAGTTCATCTGCAGGGCAACCCGCTAGGGCTGCTAATTTTGCCGTTATTTTCTTTTTGTTGTCAAATTGAAGATTGCGCATGTAAAAAGCTCCCTCTCGGTTTACATAGCGAACATTTTCTATATATTTTTCTAAAACCGGTTGGGGGGTGATGCAGTAGTATCCGTTTTCGAGATTGATATAATTTGTTTTCAAAATATATTGATCACGAATGCTTTTCCAAAACGCATCATCGCTTGCCAATGCTGCAGGGTCTGATTTTTTTTTGGTTTCAAACATAGCAGCGAAAGATGATAATCCCAATGGAATACCCGCAGATGTAACAGCTGCTGATTTCAGGAAAGTTCTTTTATTCATGTAACGATTTATGTCACATAAATATAAGTAATTGATTGACGAGCTGATCAGGAAAAGATGCGCAATGAATTTCCGCTCAACGAAGTTTGATACTGTTTCAGTCCGGTGTTTGCCGGTCCGGAAATTCTTGATCCAGTTGATGCAAAAATGGAATTATGGGCAGTGCAAATAAATTGATTGCTTGATGATTGGTATCCAACCGTAACACCTTCATGCGGACAGCGAGAAGAAACAGCCAAGTAGGATCCACTTGTGGAAAGTGCAACAATGATTCCCTGTGTTACTACAAATCCGCCTGGATTTTTCAGGGCGCTGAACTGACTGCTGTTCAGATCAATAGTGAAATCAACTGCAGATCCACCTGTACCCTCTTTGCTGCAAGCCTGTAGACAAGTGATTGCAAGTGCTGCTGCGCTTCCGATACCCAATTGTGAGAGAAATTCTTTGCGGTCCATATGAAAAGTATTTGATGCTTCTTGAAATCCTAAGTTAATGTATGTATCTACACTTGAATGTTAAAATTGTCTGAACAGGGTTACATTTCGCAGTTTCCTGAATTAAGTTTGTAAACAAACTTATCATGTTACAAAAGACCTATTATAAAACAAAAGATTACTGCAAGGTGAAGTTCAATTTCAAACCTGAACTTGCCGAAACGGTTGAGATACTCGGTTTGAATAGTGATTGGGAGCATTCCATCATCATGTCAAAAAAGAAAGATGGCAGCTTCAGTGCTGAGGTGAATCTTCCGAAAGACAGCACCCACGAATTCAAATACCTGATCAACAATGCCCAGTGGGCAAATGACCCTGAGGCTGATGCAGAAGTTCCCAATGTTTTTGGGGGCAGCAACAGTGTTGTTTCTCTGTAAGCAGCAAAATACAGTTGACGGTTAACGGTTAACAGTTAACTGTCAACTGCTTGTATTTGCTCAAACTAATCCAGTTTTTAAGGGGTTTTTAGCGATTTTTTTCGGAAATTAGCAGTCCGATAGAAATATTTCAATCTCTTAATAACTATTTTGAAAAATGAGCAGTAAATCTTTGAGTCTGTTTGATAAAGTATGGGACTCACATGTTGTAAGGAGTATTCCAGATGGTCCGGATGTTTTGCTGATCGACCGTCATTTTATACATGAGGTAACCAGTCCAGTTGCGTTTTTGGGACTCAAAAACCGTGGTTTAAGTGTGCTGTATCCCCACAGGACTTTTGCCACAGCCGATCACAATACCCCAACCATCAACCAACATCTTCCTGTAGCCGATCCTTTGTCAGCCAATCAATTGAAAGCACTCGAAGAGAATACATCCCACCATGGAATTTCCCATTGGGGATTGGGCAATCCGAAAAATGGTATTGTACATGTCGTGGGACCCGAGAACGGGATTACCCTTCCGGGCATGACGATTGTTTGTGGCGATTCACATACTTCAACCCACGGAGCATTCGGATGCATTGCTTTCGGTATTGGGACTTCTGAAGTAGAGATGGTGCTTTCATCACAGTGCATCATGCAACCGCGTCCATTGAAAATGCGGATCAATGTCAACGGAACTTTGCAAAAAGGGGTCACTCCAAAAGATGTTATTCTATACATCATATCCAAATTAACCGCCGCTGGTGCAACTGGTTATTTTGTAGAGTATGCAGGAACTGTGTTTGAACAAATGTCGATGGAAGGCAGAATGACAGTATGCAACATGAGCATTGAAATGGGAGCGAGAGGTGGAATGATTGCGCCGGACGAAACCACCTTCAACTACATCAAAGGGAGAGAGAAAGCGCCCCAAGGAAAAGATTGGGATGATGCGTTGGCCTATTGGAAGACCTTGAAGTCTGATGAAGGAGCAAGCTTTGACAAAGAATATCATTATGACGGTGCTTCTATTGAGCCCATGATCACATACGGAACCAATCCCGGTATGGGCGTTGGCATTTCACAGCAGATTCCAACTGCTACAGAGGTTGGAGGCGGTAAGGCGAGTTTTGACAAAGCACTCGCTTACATGGGTTTCAATGAGAAGGAACAGATGTTGGGCAAGCCGGTGGACTATGTTTTCATCGGAAGTTGTACCAATGGACGCATTGAAGATTTTCGTGCATTTGCATCTGTGGTCAAAGGAAGAAAAAAGGCAGAAAATGTAACCGCTTGGATTGTGCCGGGTTCTCATCAAGTTGAAAAACAAATCAGAGAGGAAGGGATCTATGATATTTTGACCGAGGCGGGATTTCAGTTGCGTCAGCCTGGATGTTCAGCATGTCTCGCAATGAACGATGATAAAATTCCGGCAGGCAAGTATGCTGTGAGTACAAGCAACAGAAATTTTGAAGGACGTCAGGGTCCGGGTGCCAGAACACTGCTGGCCAGTCCCCTGGTTGCAGCAGCTGCAGCAGTCACAGGAAAAGTAACCGATCCAAGAACATTAATTTAACCGATAGATATGGCATACGATCAATTCAGGGTGTTGAAAAGCACAGCAGTCCCTTTACCTATTGAAAACGTTGACACAGACCAAATCATTCCCGCACGTTTTTTGAAAGCTACCAAACGCGAGGGATTTGGTGATAATCTTTTTAGAGATTGGAGATACAACAACGATGATAGTCCCAAGCAAGATTTCGTCCTCAACAATGCCATTTACAAGGGTAAAATTTTAGTGGGCGGAAGAAATTTTGGATGTGGAAGCAGCAGAGAACATGCAGCATGGGCGATCTATGATTATGGATTCAGGTGTGTGGTTTCAAGTTTTTTTGCAGACATATTCAAGAACAATTCAATGAACATTGGTATTCTGCCCGTGCAGGTATCAGATGATTTTTTGGATAAAATATTCAAAGCGATTGAAGCTCATCCCGCAACAGAGCTGGAGGTCAACTTGCCCAACCAAACGATCACCCTGCTTGCAACGGGTGAACAGGAGTCATTTCAAATCAATGGGTATAAAAAACATAATTTGATCAACGGGTTTGATGACATTGATTATTTGCAGGATATGAAAGAGGAGATAAAAGTATTTGCAGAAAAAAGTCGCTATTAATCAAGCGCAAAGATCATCATGCCAAAATCGTTGAGGTATATTGAAATCATGGACACCACCCTGCGTGATGGTGAACAAACCAGCGGGGTATCTTTCACAGCCTCAGAAAAACTTACCATTGCTCAACTGCTGCTCACTGAAGTCAAGGTAGATAGAATAGAAATTGCTTCTGCACGTGTTTCAGAAGGTGAATTTGATGCGGTTAAAAAAATTACACGTTGGGCCAAGTCCAAGGGACAGCTTAAAAAAATAGAAGTCCTCACCTTTGTCGACGGAAGTACTTCAATTGACTGGATGATCAAGGCGGGGGCGAAAGTGATGAATTTGCTGACCAAAGGTTCGCTCAACCATCTAACCCATCAACTGAAGAAAACCCCTGCACAACATTTTGCTGAAATCGCTTCAGTGATTTCAAAAGCAAAGAAGAAAGGAATTGAATGCAATGTATATCTAGAGGATTGGAGCAATGGCATGCGCAATTCACCTGACTATGTGTTCCAATACCTCGATTTCCTTGCTGGCCAACCTGTCAAGCGCATCATGCTGCCGGATACCCTAGGAATTTTGGAGCCCAATGAAGTAAAGCATTTTTTACAATTGATCATTGCACGCTATCCTGGATGTCATTTTGATTTTCATGGACACAATGATTATGATTTGGGGACAGCCAATGTGTTGGAAGCCGTAAAAGCTGGAGTGCATGGCATTCATTTGACCATCAATGGAATGGGAGAGCGTGCCGGGAATGCGCCACTGGCCAGTGCGGTCGCTGTATTGCATGACTTTCTGCCCCATGTAAAAACAGGGGTTGCTGAAAAGTCACTTTACCAAGTAAGCAAGTTGGTTGAAACATTTTCCGGATTCAGGGTCCCTGTAAACAAACCGGTGGTAGGTGAGAATGTCTTCACACAAACAGCAGGCATTCATGCAGACGGCGATAAAAAAAATAATTTGTACTACAATGATTTGCTGCCTGAGCGGTTTGGTCGTCAACGCAAATACGCATTGGGAAAGACCAGTGGCAAGTCCAACATCGAAAACAATCTTGCACAATTGGGGATAGAGCTTCCGGAGGCTGATTTGAAAAAAGTTACCCAAAGAATCATTGAATTGGGAGATAAAAAAGAAGTTGTTACCCAGTCTGATTTGCCTTACATCATATCTGATGTAATTGATAGCAATACCATTGAGGAGAAGGTAAAGATTGTAAACTATGTGCTTACCCATTCAAAAGAATTAAGGCCGTCAGTTACACTTCAGATCAACATCAATGATGAATTGTTTGAAGAACATTCACAGGGCGATGGTCAATACGACGCTTTCATGAATGCATTGAGAAGTATTTACAAGCAAAAGAAAATGCATTTGCCGCTGTTGACTGATTATGCCGTGCGCATCCCACCAGGTGGAAAGAGCGATGCATTGTGTGAAACCATCATTACATGGGAAAACAAAGGGAAAGAATTCAAAACCCGCGGATTGGACAGTGATCAGACAGTAGCTGCTATCAAGGCTACACAGAAGATGCTTAACATGATATAATTATGAAGAAGAATATATTAATTGTTCCTGGGGATGGCATTGGTCAGGAAGTTACAGCAGTTGGAAAGCAAGTATTGGATGCAATAGCAAAAAAATTTGGACACGAATTTTTCTATGATGAAGCCTTGATCGGTCATGTTGCCATTGAAGCCACAGGGAGTCCATTGCCTGATGAGACCCTGACAAAGATGAAGGCATCTGATGCCATTCTGTTTGGCGCAGTGGGTCATCCCAAATACGACAACGACCCAACAGCCAAGGTACGTCCTGAGCAAGGCTTGTTGAAGATGCGCAAGGAGTTGGGACTCTACGCCAATCTGCGTCCCATTAAATTATTTGATGAATTGTTGGATGCCTCCAGCATCAAACCTGAAATTCTCAGAGGTGCTGATATTTTATTTTTCCGTGAGTTGACTGGTGATATTTATTTTGGGGAGAAAGGCAGAAAAAACAATGGAGACACTGCATTTGATGTTGCTGAGTACAGTCGCTTTGAAGTGGAACGCATCGCACGCAAGGCATTTGATGCTGCAAGGACAAGAAGAAAAAAATTGTGTTCAGTCGATAAGGCCAACGTGATTGAAACCAGTCGTTTGTGGAGAGAAGTCATACAAAAAATCGCATTGGAATATCCGGATGTGGAAGTAGAGCACCAGTTCGTGGATGCCACCGCCATGTTGTTGATCAAAGATCCAACGCGTTTTGATGTTGTTGTAACAGCCAATTTGTTTGGAGATATACTTACAGACGAAGCCTCTCAAATTGCAGGTTCCATGGGTATGTTGGCTTCTGCCTCCATCGGAGATGGAACGGGCGTGTATGAACCCATTCACGGATCGGCACACGATATCACCGGGAAAGGTGTTGCCAATCCGCTTGCATCCATACTTTCAGCAGCACTGTTGCTGGATATTTCTTTTGGAATGAAAACGGAATCTGAGGCAGTTATTCAAGCGGTTGACCAGGTCTTGAAAGCAGGTTTCCGCACACGAGATATTGCCGATTCACATACTTCTTCTGAATTTGTATTGGGCACATCCGCCATCGGAGAGGAAGTCCTGAAAAGAATATAATAAAGTTTTTCATCAGTATATTTACCGACTAAATAATACTGATGAAAAAACTGATTTCTTCTTTATTCTTTTCGATTGTTTTTTTTACGGGAGGAAATGCCCAAGTTGAATTTGTAAAAGACAAACAACAACCTGTTGTTCACATCACCATTGGTGGAAAACCCTTCACAGATTTTTTCTTTACAGATACCATTGCCAAACCTGTTCTGTATCCCATCAAGGCACCAAACGGCACCAATATTACGAGGGGATTCCCGGTTCGTCCACTGCCTGGAGAGCCAACCGATCATCCGCATCATCTCGGTTTGTGGATGAATTATGAAAATGTAAATGGGTTGGATTTTTGGAACAATTCATATGCCATTCCAGCCGACAAGAAACATTTGTATGGAACTGTCAAGTTCGAAAAATTCATAGAAGTAAAGAACGGACCGGTAGGTCGCATGGTATACAAGGCCAATTGGGTAGACCATACAGGCAAAAAGCACCTCGATGAACAAACCGCGATAGAAATCAAAGAATTGAATGGCGTCTGGGTGATCGACCGAATGACAACACTGACCGCTGCAATACCAGTATTGTTCAAAGATGCCAAAGATGGATTCATCGGATTGCGTGTGGCACGTGAACTTCAATTGCCCACACTGGAGAAGAAAAAATACGTAGATGCATTTGGCATTGAAACCATTGTTGAGGCCATCGCCGACAAGGCAGCAAATGGAAACTACATCAACAGCAATGGGGTAAAAGGAGAGGATGTGTGGAGCAAAAAAGCGACCTGGTGCATGTTGTACGGAAAAATGAACAATGACTCTATCAGCATCGTTATGATGGATCATTCAAAAAATATCGGCTATCCCACCAACTGGCATGCCAGGGGTTACGGACTTTTTGCCGCCAATCCACTTGGAGACAAGGTTTTCACCAATGGAAAATCAGAAAGAAATCTTTCTCTGCAACCGCAACAATCTGTTGCATTCAGATTCAGAACTGCCATTGCTTCAGGGAAAACATCTCTATCCAAAACAACCATCGATGCTTTGCAAAAAGATTTTGAAGCAGATCACAAACAATTGCTTTATGTTGGGTCCTATACTTCAAAGGGTAACAACGGCATCAATGTATATTCATTGGAAGAGAAGACTGGTCAATTGTCATTTGTAAGGGATTACAAAAATCCAAGTGCTTCATACATGGCAATGTCACCCGACAAAAAATTGATGTATGTATTGACCGAAGAAGATAAAAAAGGTGCAGTCAGTGCTTATGCAGTCAACCAGGTCACCGGTGAACTGACATGGTTGAATACCGAAAAAACCATCGGCGATGGACCTTGTTATGTTTCTTTCAATCCAGTTACGAAAACGGTTTATACAGCCAATTATGGCTCTGGAAGCGTATCTGTTTTCAAAACAGATAAGAACGGAGCTTTGTTGCCCGTGGCACAACACATGGTATACAGAGGCAGCAGTGTCAACAAGGTTCGTCAAACTTCTTCTCATGCCCACAGCGCTGTTGTTTCGCCAGACAAAAAGACTTTGTTGGTGGTTGATCTTGGTACAGATGCTGTTTATCAACATGCAATTGGGACAGATGGATTGATCAGCAACAAACCTGTTGTGACAAATGTAGAGAATGGTAATGGACCCAGACACCTGGTGTTGAGCAGCAGTGGTGTCTTTGCTTATACAGTCAATGAAATGGCAGGATCTGTTGATGTTTTTCAGGTGACCAAGACAGGATTGAAAAAAATACAAACAACAGTCATTGATACTGTACAAACAAAAGATGACCATGGAAGTGGAGCCATCCATCTTTCTCCTGATGGGAAATGGTTGTTGGCCAGCAACAGGGTGACAAGCAATCAAATTGTGATCAATAAAATATTGCCTGATGGCAGGATTCAGAAAATGGAGCATGTGGAAGTAACAAAAAAACCAAGATTCTTCTGCTTCGATCCAACAGGTAAGTTTGTTTTTGTATGCGGACAAGATGGAAACCAATTGCAGGTGTTTGCATTTGACAGCAATACCGGGAAAATGAAATCTGTTCAAAAGGATGTTGATATCATCAGTCCGGTTGCCATTGATTTTCTA
>JBEGMC010000002.1:0-33863 GCA_041183265.1 Bacteroidota bacterium | reverse complement strand
GGTGCAGTCATCAAACCAACAGAAGTTGGCATGATCAAGCACAAGGCATTGGCTGCCATGGAAGAACAAACAGATCTGCAACTCAATCAAATCAGACAGCAAATCGAGCTGCTGGCATCACAGGCACAGGAAATCAATCGAAGAAAAGAATTGTCAATGATGATTTACAATGCACAATTGAGTTTTACTCCTGTGATGGGAAATACTTATCATCTATACGAAAAGAAAGATGGTTCTTATTTTCTTTCAATGATTGCTCCCAAAGAGTGGAACAATCAATTTGTAACTATAGCCTCCGTAAAGATGTTGGCCGATCATACCTGGATTGAAGTGAAATAAAAAAGCGATCTGATGTTTCAGATCGCTTTTGCAAACACTAAAACCATGTACTATTTAACTTCTTCAAATTCTGCATCAGTTACATTTTCTGCACTAGCGGTTCCCGCCTGTTCAGCACCTTGTTGTGCACCAGCTTCTGCTCCTTGTGTTGCATTGTACATATCCTGACTTGCAGCCATCCATGCATCATTCAACTCTTTGGTAGCAGCTTCAATGTTGGCAAGATCCTGCTGCTTGTGCACTTCTTTCAACTTGTTCAATGCATTTTCAATCACAGATTTCTTCTCTGCAGGAATTTTATCTCCAAACTCTTTCAATTGTTTTTCAGTCTGGAATATCAATCCGTCTGCAGCATTGATTTTTTCAACTTTATCACGCGCTTCTTTGTCGGTAGCTTCATTGGCTTTCGCCTCTGCTTTCATTTTTTCAATTTCTTCCTTGGTCAATCCACTTCCCGCTTCAATGCGAATCTTCTGTTCTTTACCGGTACCCTTGTCCTTTGCGCTTACATTCAGGATGCCATTCGCATCAATATCGAATGTTACCTCAATTTGAGGAACACCTCTTGGTGCGGGTGGAATATTGTCAAGATTAAAGATTCCCAATGTTTTGTTTTGATTGGCCATGGGTCTTTCACCTTGAAGTACATGAATTTGCACTCCAGGCTGGTTGTCTGAAGCAGTTGAGAATGTTTCTGACTTCTTCGTTGGAATGGTGGTATTGGATGGGATCAAAACTGTCATTACACCACCCATCGTTTCGATACCCAATCCCAGAGGGGTAACGTCGAGCAACAATACATCTTTGACTTCACCGGTCAACACCGCACCCTGCACACCTGCACCGATAGCCACGGCTTCATCTGGATTGACGCTCTTGTTGGGTTTCTTGCCGAAAAACTTTTCTACAATCTCTTGAACCTTGGGGATTCTGGTAGAACCACCTACAAGTATCACTTCATCAATTTCAGTTGCTTTCATACCTGCATCTTTCAAAGCCTGCTCACATGGTTTCAAACAACGCTCGAACAGGTTGTCCGCGATTTGTTCAAATTTTGCACGGCTCAATTTCTTTACGAGGTGCTTGGGAACTCCATCGATGGCTGTGATATATGGAAGATTGATTTCAGTCTCAGCAGAAGATGACAATTCAATCTTGGCTTTCTCAGCAGCTTCTTTCAAACGCTGAAGTGCCATTGGATCTTTTCTCAAGTCAACGTTCTCATCTTTTTGGAATTCTTCTGCCAGCCAGTCCATGATCACCTTGTCGAAATCATCTCCTCCGAGGTGTGTATCACCATTGGTTGATTTTACTTCGAATACGCCATCGCCCAATTCCAATACTGAGATATCAAAGGTTCCACCGCCCAAATCGAATACAGCAATTTTGCTGTCAACATTCTTCTTATCCAAGCCATATGCAAGGGCTGCAGCAGTTGGCTCGTTGATGATGCGACGCACGTTCAATCCTGCAATTTCACCAGCCTCTTTTGTAGCCTGACGCTGTGCGTCGTTGAAGTAAGCGGGAACAGTAACTACTGCCTCGGTTACTTCCTGACCCAAATAATCTTCTGCAATCTTCTTCATTTTTTGAAGCACCATTGCACTGATTTCCTGTGGGGTATACAATCTTCCGTCGATATCAATTCTGACTGTATTGTTGTCGCCTTTGGCAACCTTATAACTCCAATGTTTGATTTCCTCTGTTACTTCATCGTAACGGCGTCCCATGAAACGCTTGACACTCGTGATGGTATTGATGGGATTGGTGATCGCCTGACGCTTGGCAGGATCCCCTACTTTTCTCTCCCCGTTTTTCAAAAAAGCGACAACGCTCGGACTGGTTCTTCTACCTTCATCGTTTGCAATTACTACAGGCTCGTTTCCCTCCATTACAGATACGCAACTGTTGGTTGTTCCCAGGTCTATTCCAATAATTTTTGCCATAATTCAATGTTTAGATAACAATTGGTTGCAATCTGTATGCCGATGGGAAATTCAAGAAAACTTGTCAGGTTTTATCCTAATTATCTGACAAACAGTTAGTTACAAAGTAAATTTCAATACAAATTGTCAGCTTTGGCGAGACCGAGAGAAGCTATTTTTTTGGATCTGTTTTGAAACTGAAATACTTCTGAGAGACAAAGCTGACCCCAACCACAAAGAACGTGGTCAGCAATTTTGAAACAGTTGGATAGAAAAGGAGCTTTTCTACGAATAGTTTGAGGAATACATAATTGAGAAAAAGGCTGAGGCAGACCGTTAGAAAATACCTGAAGAGCTGAACCCTACCCCTTAAATAAGAATCTTGAAAAACAATGGACTTGTTCAGATAAAATCCTGTTGGAAAACTTACACAGAAAGCGAGCAAAAAAGCAGCGATGTGTGGACTGACTGTAATAAAAGGAAGATGGATGAATTGCTTTTGCAATCCAAAATTGTATATCAGAAAAAACAGCAGCAAATCAAAAATGGTATTTGCTCCTCCGCAGGCAGCATATCTGAATGTTGTTTTGTCAAATATTTTGCTGAAAAAAGGATAAAAAAAATCTAATATATACTCGATTGCCTTTTTCACAAACCAGTTTAAAATTTCAAAATATAGGTTGTATGTTTTTTTGCATAGGTGGCACCTACAGCCTGATGCAATGCGAGCATTTTTGAATTGAAATCTCCCACCCATGACAGTTCCAGTTCTTCATAATGACCAAGTGGTTGCACGTACTCCTGCAGTTTCATGAACATACAGGATTCGAGTCCCTGGTTTCTGTACAACTCTTTTGTCCCCATGATCACGGCCCTCATTTTTTTGTGCTTGATCGTCCACTTGTTCCACAGGAACTTCAGTTTTCCGATCAGGTTCAACTTGCCTTGGAGTCCGTTGATCCATTCATTAGTATCAGGAAGAATCATGACAAATGCAACAGGCTCTCCTGTGGATGTATAACTGAACCAGATCAGATTCGGATCCATCACTGGTTTTATCTTTTCAAGGGTTTCCATGATGGTTGCATCCGTTACCTCAGTGAAATTTTCAAAGTCCTTCCATGCATCATTGTAGATCTCTTTGAAATCTGCCGCGAACTTGGGGATGTTGTTGGGATCTAGTGGCTTGAAAATATATCCGTTTCTTTTCTCCACCCACTTGGCAATCTTGATGACTTTTTCCGGCATTCCCTTTTTAACATCGATCCTGTTGGATATCTGTTCGTACTTTACCTTGAATCCATAGTCGACAAAAAATTGTTGATAGTAAGCTGGATTGTAATTCATTCCATAATAAGGATTGGTGAAGCCATCCACCAGCAATCCCCACCACATATCTGTTTCTCCGAAATTGATAGGTCCCATCATACCCCTCATGCCGTTTTCAACCAACCATGACTTGGCTTGGTCCAGCAATGCAAAAGCAGCTTTCTTGTCATGAATGCATTCAAAAAATCCGCATCCTCCTGTTGGAACCTCTTCATTGAATGCTTTTTTATTGTTGATGAAAGCAGCAATCCTGCCGACAGGCATTCCGGCATCATCCAACAAAATCCACCTGGTGCACATTCCGAAACTGAAAAAATTGTTTTTAGATGGATTGAATACAGATTCAATATCATTGAAAAGAGGACAAATCCAGTTGGGATCATCCTTGTAAATGATAAAGGGCACTTGTAAAAATTGCTTTGCGGTTGCTTGATCCGCTACTTCTACTAATCTCATTGTTGGATTGCAAATTTACCGATAATGCCTCAATTAAAATAGGGGGAATCGTACCTTTGCAGTAATTCAGCATACATGTTAACAGATTTTATCAGAAGCAAGTCACTCGATGCCATTGCAGCCCTTTATGATATAAGGTTGTCTGAGAAAGAACTTCAAGTAAATATCACCAAACCTGAATTTGAAGGTGATTATACCGTTGTGTTGTTTGCACTTGTAAAGTCTTTAAAAAAGAGTCCTGATGAAATTGGCCATGCCATCGGCCAGTACCTGATAGAAAAAGAACAAACAAGTTTTGAAGCTTTTAACATCATCAAGGGATTTTTAAATCTGACCCTTCGCAGTGATTTCTTTTTGAACATGTTGAACAAACATTACCAGGATCCATGCTTTGGCAAGGCTCCCATGAATGGCAAAAAAATCATGGTTGAGTATTCTTCCCCCAATACAAACAAGCCATTGCATTTGGGACACCTCAGAAATAATTTTTTGGGAAGAAGCATTGCTGAAATCTTAAAGGCCAATGGATACGATGTCGTAAAAACTTGCATCGTCAATGACAGAGGTGTACATATTTGTAAGAGCATGGTTGCTTGGAAGAAATTTGCCAATGGAGCTACTCCAACATCTGCCAATAAAAAGGGAGATCATTTTGTGGGTGATTATTATGTTCAATTCAATGACGCTTACAAGTCTGAAGTGGAGGCATTGGTTCAACAGGGCATGGACAAGGTCCAAGCCGAAAAAGAAGCCCCCATCATGAAAGAAACACAACAGATGCTGATTGATTGGGAAAATGGAAAATCGGATGTGATCGCGCTATGGAAGCAAATGAATCAGTGGGTATATGATGGATTTGATGTTACCTATAAAAGAATTGGCTCTGACTTTGCAAAAACATACTACGAAAGCAATACTTATCTGTTGGGAAAAGATACCATTGAAGATGGACTGAAGAAAAATGTATTTTTCAAAAAAGCTGATGGAAGTGTTTGGATTGATTTGACAGCTGATGGCTTGGATGAAAAATTGGTTCTAAGAGGCGATGGCACTTCGGTGTATATCACACAGGATATCGGACTTGCACAATTGAAGTATGAAGAATTCAACATTGACCAAAGCATTTATGTTGTTGGCGATGAACAAAATTATCACCTGAAAGTACTGCAGCTGATTTGTAAAAGATTGGGACTCCCCTATGCTGACGGCATCCACCATTTGTCATACGGCATGGTTGAACTGCCAACAGGAAAAATGAAGAGCAGAGAAGGAACAGTGGTTGATGCCGACGATCTCATTGATGAAATGGTCAACATTGCGGCAACCCATACTCAGGAATTGGGTAAAGTAAAAGATTTTACTGCATCAGAGTTGAAAGAGCTTTACGATACCATTGGCATTGGTGCATTGAAGTTTTTCCTGTTGAGAGTGGATCCCAAGAAAAAAATGATATTCAATCCGGAAGAGTCGATCGATTTCCACGGATTTACCGGTCCCTTTATCCAATACACACACGCACGCATCAAAAGTGTGCTTCGAAAAAATGATATAGCATCCACTCCCCTTGTTGTGTCGTCCCCTTTGCATAAAATGGAGAAGGAGTTACTGGTGCAGTGCGAACTATTTGAACAAACATTGTCCCAAGCCGGTCAGGCGCTCGATCCTTCAACACTTTCCATGTACCTGTTTCAACTGGCACAAAGTTTTAATTCTTTTTATGCTGCATTGAGTATTTCCAGTGCTGAAACTGAAGAAAAAAAACAACTCAGATTAAAGATTTCATCATTGGTTGCAACCATCCTCCAATCTGGTATGCAATTGCTGGGAATTCAGGTTCCAGAAAAAATGTAATCAATCCACTTTTTTCAAAACGATGCCAGCAAGGGGTGGCAGTTGCAGAAGTAGGTGATGGCGTTTATCATTGTCTATTATTGATTGCAGAGATTCTTCATTTTTGTACTGATCCGTTCCCCAATAAGCCTTGTTGTCACTGTTGAAAATTTCCTTCCACGTTCCTTTGTTTTTCATTATCACCTTCCAATCTGTTCTTTCAACCGGTGTCATGTTCAAGATGATCAACAGTTCATCCGCAGGTGTTTTTCCTCTTCTGAAAAAAGATACCACTGATTCTTCACGGTGGTTGAGTTCATGCCATTCAAATCCGGATGGATTGAATTGCTGAAAACACAGGGCTGATTCCTGCTTTACCAAATGGGCAAGTGCACTCACACAATTTTTCAATCCAGTATGGCAATCATACTGCAGCAAATCCCATCGCAAGGAGGTTTTATAATTCCACTCATCTGTTTGTCCAAATTCATTCCCCATGAAAAGCAACTTGCCTCCCGGATGCATAAACATATAGGTATAGAGCAGCCGCAGATTGGCAAATTTCTGCCATTCATCGCCGGGCATTTTATAAATCATCGGTGATTTTCCATGTACCACTTCATCATGGCTCAATGGCAGCATGAAATTTTCATCATAGTAATACATCATGCTGAACGTAAGTTGATTTTGCTGAAACTGCCTGTACACTGGGTCCTGCTTGAAATACCTCAACGTATCGTGCATCCATCCCATCATCCACTTCATGCCAAATCCGAGTCCATCCTGGTATGTAGGACGAGATACGCCCGGCCAGTTGGTTGCTTCTTCAGCAATGGTTTGAACTCCTTTGAAATCACGGTATACCATCTCATTCATATTTTTCAGGAATTCAATGGCTTCGATATTTCCGTTTCCCCCGAACTCATTGGGTTCCCATTCTCCTTCACTCCTTGAATAATCCAGCTTTAACATGGATGAAACTGCATCAACACGGAGTCCGTCGATATGAAAACAATCCAACCAAAATCTGGCATTGCTGATTAAAAATGATCTTACCTCACCTCTTTTGTAATTGAATATATAACTGTTCCAATCTGGATGATACCCTTTTCTCATGTCAGCATACTCATAGGTATGTGTTCCATCAAACATAAATAGACCGTGACTGTCATATGGAAAATGAGAAGGCACCCAGTCCAAAATGACTCCTATGCCCTCCTGATGAAAATAATTGATCATGGCCATGAATGCTTCAGGATGACCAAAACGGGATGTCGGAGCAAAATATCCAGTTCCTTGATAGCCCCAGCTTCCATCAAAAGGAAATTCCATGACTGGCATGAGTTCAACATGGGTGAATCCCATTTCCTTTACATAGGGCACCAATCTCTCCGCAATCTCCCAGTAGGAAAAAAAAGATTCTTCATTGAAAGGATCTGGCTTCATCCAACTTCCCAGATGAACCTCATACACAGTGTATGGAGCATCCAGGCTGTTAAATGTTTCTCTGTTGGCCATCCATTTTTCATCTTTCCACTCAAAGTCAAAATTCCAGGTAATACTTGCTGTCAAAGGTTTTTTCTCCCAATAATGTGCATATGGATCACCTTTCTGTATTTTTTTTCCCTGAAAACCTTTGATGGCGTATTTGTATACTTCTCCTTTGGCACAATCGGGAATAAATCCCTCCCAGATGCCGCTGTGATCGAGTCTTACGTACAATAGATGTACTCCCTCTTTCCAATCATTGAAATTTCCTACTACACTGACTTCCGTTGCATTGGGTGCCCAGACCGCAAAATAAGTACCAGGTTTACCTAAAACGGTAAGCTGTTTGTTTCCAAAATATGCATAGGCATTGTAAAGGGTTCCGCTCTGAAAATTGCGAATGATTTCTTCATTGAACAATGAATAATTCCAAACAGGCTTGGTGGCATCGATGAAATGAACATCTTCATATGGCTTGTTTGATTGATGGGATGGGATGTTCATTGTATTGTTTGGAAATTATTTCAATTCAAAAACATGAAATGATACGGGTGGAATAGCAATGGGGCTTTTATCAATAACAATGGTTTTCTTATTCAAAACATCCAACAGCACTTTGGCTTGGGATGACATTTCACTGAAAGAGGACATTTGTATGTTCTCTTCTTTATTGGATGTATTCACCACGCACATGATTTTCTGTTTTTCAGAAATCCGAAAGTATACATAAACTCCGTTCTTGGGAATGAATTGCATCAGTTTGCCTTTGGTCAGTGCGGAACTTCCTTTTCTGAACTGTGCAAGTGATTTGAAAAACTCAAATGCTTCCTGTTCTTTTTCTGTTCTTCCACCAGCAATGAATTTATCGGTATTGTCTGATTTCCATCCACCAGGAAAATCCAGTCTCACTGCTGCATCATTGGGGTCTTTGAAGTTCTTCATCAGGATTTCTGTACCATAGTAGACCTGTGGGATGCCTCTGGTTGTAAGCAACAACCCGAGTCCTATTTTGTATTTGTTCATGCTCTCACCTGCCATGGAATAAAACCTGTTCATGTCATGGTTGTCCAGAAAAATACAATTGGTGAATGGATCTTTGTACAGGAAGTCCTGTGACAAAGTGGTATATACTTTCATGATGCCTTCATTCCAACCAAAAGGCTGATTGAGCACATCCATGATGGCAGCTTGCAATGGGAAATCAGTTACCCCTTTGATTTGATGTTTGAAAGCTGTGTTCATGTTGTTCTGTGTGAAGTAAGCGCTTCCCGCAACAGTGTTCGTCCATGCCTCCCCGAATACAGTGAGCTTCGGATATTCACGCAGCAGTGCAGCATTGATATCGTTCAAAAATTGTTCATCACAATATTTGTACGTGTCGACTCTCCATCCGTCAATGCCGAACTCTTCGGTTGACCAGATGTTTTGTTGGATCATGTATTTAGCAACATAGGGATTGGAGAGATTTAAATCCGGCAAATGCGGCACAAACCAACCGCCGATCATTCTGTTTTTTTCCGAGCGAGTTGCATAGGGATCGAAGAAGACCTCCTCGCGATGATCTGGACCTGTATATACAGGCCATTGATTCAACCAATCTTTCATGGGTGGATCCAATACCGTGTGGTGGTGATTGCCGATGTGGTTGTAAACAGCATCCTGCAACACCTTCAAACCCTTCTGGTGTGCAGATCGAACAAGGTTTTTATAGGCATCGTTTCCGCCAAATCTTTTATCCACCTTGTAATGACTGGTGATCCAATACCCATGATAGCCACTCATCTTCCAAATACTTTCATTCATGATGGGCATATCGTTTTCCATAACAGGAGTCATCCAAATGGAGGTAACACCCAGTTCTTTCAGATAATCCAGTTTTGATGCAACGCCTGCCAAATCACCTCCATGACGTGCATAGGGATTTTTTCTGTCAGACAATGTATCCCTCAAATCTTTGAAGGCATCATTGGATGGATCTCCATTCACAAATCTGTCGGGCATGATCAGGTAAATCAAGTCCTCCGAACGAACACCCTGATGCACCAGAGCATCTTTTACACGTGCCTTCAATTCATAGTTAAAGGTTCTGCCATCTGAAAAGACAATCGGATAGTATCCCGGTTTGGCAGATGATAGAATTTCAACATCCACGAACAGATAGTGTTTGTTTTCTGGTTGAAATATTTTTTTGATGGCAATGCCGGATGACTTGACTGTCAATGTTGTGGGGAGATTTTCATTACTGTGGATCATCAATTGCAGAGATGTATGCTTCATACCTGTCCACCAATGAGAAGGATAAACATTGATCTGAGCAAAGCTCCATTGTACAGAAATAGAAAACACAAAAGCCAATAAAGAACGGATCATAAAAGGGTTTTTATTTTTTTTCAGCCGGATCATATACATATACAACACTGATCGCAGCACAAATCATGAAGATGCCTGCGAGAACAATTGCGTAGATCGATTGACCATTGTACAAATGTTTTACAATCCACCCGCCTACAAATCCATTGATGATTTGTGGAAGGGTGATGAAGAAGTTGAATATGCCCATGTAAATACCCAACTTGCCCGCTGGAATAGAGGCCGACAGAATCACATATGGCATGGCCAATATGGAAGCCCATGCGAGTCCCACGCCTACCATGGAATAATTCAGCATGGAAGGATCTTCGATAAAATAAATGGAAATCAATCCAATTCCACCAGCCACCAGCGAAAATGCATGCGTCAATCGGCGGTTGATTTTTTTGGCCAGAAACGGCAACAGCAATGCATAAAACATGGCCACTAAATTGTACACGCCAAAAGCGGAACTGACTTTGTTGCCTGCTTCATTGTAGGCAAGCGAATGGCTGTAGTCACCCGAAAGTTTATAAATATGTGTTGCGACAGCATCAGTTGTAAATACCCACATGCTGAACAAAGCAAACCAACTGAAAAACTGAACGAGTCCGAGTTGCTTCATGGTTCTGGGCATCTGCTTGAAATCTGTAAAAATCTCTGAGAGTCCCCCGCCTTTAGATTCAGCTTTGCCATGGTATTGTTCATACTCTTCAGGCGGATATTCTTTGGTAAAGAATATGGTGATTAAAATGGAAGCAATAAAAACAACAGCACCGATGTAAAACGAATACTTGATATTGTCGGCCACACCATCGTTGCCTGCATGCATGCTGAAGCCGTTGTTGGCCAACAACTCTGGTAAAGCAGATCCGGCAACAGCTCCCAGTCCAATCAAAAATGTTTGAATACTGAATCCCGAAGCACTTTGTTGATGGGATAGATTGTCTGCCACCAATGCACGAAATGGTTCCATTGCAATATTGAAGGATGCATCCATGACCATCACCATGCCTGCTCCAATCCACAATGCCGGCAGGAAGGCTGTGAAGTTCCCGGAATTCGGCAGCATGATCAATGCAATGCTTGATAAAATAGCACCCGCCAGAAAAAATGGCTTTCTGCGTCCCAACCTATTCCATGTTTTATCACTGTAATGACCAATGATGGGCTGTACAATCATGCCAACCAATGGCGCAACAATCCAAAACATAGGAAGTTGTTCCACATCTGCACCGAATGATCTTAGAATTCTGCTTGTGTTTCCATTCTGCAATGCGAATCCAAATTGAATTCCCAAAAATCCAACACTCATCAAAAAGATCTGGCTGACACGCAGCAGAGGTTTTTCAGCTTTTGGAGATGAATTGACATCCATGCTTGAATTTCCCATATGGCAGGGTTTTAATGTGTTTCAATTACACAAATCGGAAGTTACGAAAAAGAGGGCAATCGCATGTTAAATAACAAAACCATCAGGAAGCACGGCACCCTTCTTGACAACTACAATTCCGTCTTTGATGGTATACAGGAGGTGATCGGAATTGTTCAAATGTTTGCCTCCGTTGATCCTCACGTCATTGCCTATTCGGCAGTTTTTATCAATGATGGCATTTTTAATGTAACATCGCTCACCGATTCCAAGTTTAGGGAGTCCATTGGTTACAGACGCATTCATTTCTTCCAATGTTTCATAATAATCTGTTCCCATGATATAGCAACTGACGACTGTTGTCCCATATCCAATGCGTGTTCTTATTCCAATTACAGAATTTTCTACCCTGGATGCATTGATGATGCATCCCTCTGCAATGATGGTTTTTTCCAAAGTGGTGCCACTGATTTTTGCAGGCGGCAACATGCGGGCTCTTGTATAGACAGCTTTTTTATTGTCAAAGAGATTGAACTCCGGAACGTCTTTGGTGAGTGCAAGATTGGCTTCAAAAAAGGAATGAATATTTCCAATGTCTGTCCAATACCCTTCGTACTGAAAACTGACTACTTTGTGTTTGTTGATGGAAAAGGGAATGATTTCTTTTCCAAAATCTGTTGCTTCTTTGAAATCCTCCAACAATGAATTGAAAAGGGTATCACGGTTGAAAATATAAATACCCATGCTGGCGAGATAATCTCTTCCCTGGGCTCTCATGGCATCTCCTGTATCACTTACCCAGTCCTTCAACACCTCTTTCTTGGGTTTTTCTATGAATGACTGAATGATGTTATCCCCACCCTTTTTTAAAATCCCAAATTCTGTTGCCTCTGAAGCACCCACTGGAATGGTTGCAATGGAAATCTCTGCATTGTTTTTGATGTGATCTTCAATCATTTGTTGAAAATCCATTTGATACAGCTGATCACCGGATAAAATCAACACATAATCAAAGTCCTGCTGATTGATATGCCTCAAAGATTGTCTTACTGCATCAGCTGTACCCTGAAACCAAGCCGGATTATCTGGAGTTTGTTCAGCAGCAATGATGTCAACAAAAGCGGCACTGAAGACACTGAAATGATACGTATTCTTGATGTGTTTATTCAACGAGGCTGAATTGAATTGGGTCAGGACGTACATCCTTCCAATATCAGAATTCAGACAATTGGATATGGGAATATCCACCAAACGGTATTTACCTGCAATGGGAACAGCCGGCTTGCTTCTGGTTGAGGTAAGCGGTGAAAGCCTTGAGCCTGCACCTCCTCCCAATATAACTGCCACAACACTTTTTATCATTGCTTTATGTTTTGATCAATTTAGTAAAAACTTTGGTAAAGATTCACATAATCATTCGCACTTCTGGTCCAGCTGAAATCCAATGCCATTATTTTTTTTCGAATTGTATTGAAAGTCTCCTTTTGTTGATACAGTTCTGTTGCCCGGAAAATCGCATGTGTGATATCCCCCACAGATGCCTGTAAAAAATGAATGCCATATCCCCCGTTCTCACCCAAATCTTTCACAGTGTCTTTGAGTCCACCGGTTGATCTGACAACAGGAATGGTACCGTATTTCATTGCATACAACTGATTGAGTCCGCATGGTTCCACCCTTGATGGCATCAAGAGAAAATCTGCTCCTGCGTACATCAGGTGACTCAATTTTTCATTGTAACCGATGTATACATTGTAATCCTGCTTTGCGTAATTTTTCAAAAGCGACAATCCGGACTCCACTTCTGTTTCACCGCTTCCCAATACAAGGAAATTCATTTTCCTTCCGATGTGTTGAAAACTATCATGGATGGCTTGTGGCAAGAGATCTGCCCCTTTTTCACCAACAAGCCTGCCTATAAAAACAAAAAGAGGTTTGCGCGGATCGAGTCCGAATTCCTTGCAAAGCATTTCTTTGTTTTTCGCTTTTCCCTCTGTTATATTTTTTTCTGAGTAGTGATGATCCAAATAGGTATCATACTCAGGATCCCACACTTTGTAATCAATTCCGTTGATGATGCCGCTGCATTTTCCTTTTTCATATTCAAATAGCGGTTCCAATCCATTGCTCATGTATTTCAGCTCACCCAAATAATTGTTGCTGACGGTTGTAACCTTCCAGGCACATTTAATGGCTGATGCGAGCGGATTGATGGCACCCTGCCATTCGAGCATTCCGCGTTTCCAGCTGTCCCAATGCGGCAGGTAGGTTGTTTTATCCCATCCAAATGAACCCTGGTATTGGGCATTGTGTATGGTCAAAACAGATGGAACCGATTCAAGTCTTTTGAAAGCATAGGTGTGTTGCATGATGAAAGGAATCAAACCGGCATGGTGATCATGTACATGAATGACATGAGGAAGTTTATCCCAAGAGCATACCCAATTGGCGAATGCAATTTGAAAAGCGCAAAATCTTTCTACGTCATCCTCATACCCATATACTTTTTCTCTGTCCAACAATCCATTGATGTCAATCAGATAGAGTCCGAATCCCTGTGCATCAGATTTTTCTTTGATCACCGTATAATCAAACCACCAATGTCCCAGGTTGGAAGAAGCCTTGTGAACCACTTCCCAGTCATGGTTGTACAAATACTTGGATCTGTACATGGGCATAACTACACTTGCCTCATGTCCCAATTCATTCAAAAATCGAGGCAAAGAACCGACTACATCGCCCAAGCCACCAACTTTGGCAACAGGATAACACTCTGCACTTACATGAACGATTTGCATAGAACGGATGTCTGTTAAAAACTTAAAATCTGTATCTTGTTAAATATAATTATTTTCAGCTTACCAAAACGAATGTCATTATGAATCAACAAACGAAATGGTCTCAATTTGGAGTATTGATTACAGTATTCTTTTTCTGGGGCTTTGTGGCTGCATCCAACAGTATTTTCATTCCTTTCTGCAAGAAGTTTTTTCAATTGGATCAAATTCAATCTCAATTGATTGGATCTGCCTTTTACGGTGCTTATTTCTATGGATCTTTGATTCTGTATATTGTTTCATATGTAAGCGGAACTGATTTATTGAACAAAATCGGTTATAAAAAAGGCATCATATACGGACTTTTGATTTCCGTGGTAGGTGCCATTGCATTGGCATTCATCAGCGGGTCGGGCAATGCTACATTTGGACTCGTGCTGGTTTCTTTCTTCATCATTGCATTGGGATTTTCATTGCAGCAAACATCTGCACAACCTTTTGCGGTGGCTTTGGGCCCTGAGGAAACAGGCACACACCGTCTCAACATGGGCGGGAGTGTAAACTCATTTGGTACATTGTTGGGTCCCCTGGTGGTGAGCGTAATGCTTTTCGGAAGCATCACAAGTGTGAAGGAAGCTTCGATTGAAAACATCCAGGAATTGTATTTCTTCCTGGCCGGACTCTTCATCATTGCAGCCATCATTTTTGCCTATGCCAAACTTCCCAAAACAACATCTGACGAAAAATTGGAAAAGAGTCCCAAGGCAATGGTTGTTCTCTTGATCATTGGAGTGGTATTCCTCCCCGTTCTCTTCTCTGATCTGGTAAAAGAAGTTACGGGTATCAGCAAAGCATTGATCATCATCAGTTCTCTCGCCATCATTTTGACAACACTTTTTGTTTCCATGCTCAGTGCAAAAAAGAATCCCGAAGGATGGGGCGCCATGGCTTATCCGCAACTGGTATTGGGCATGATAGCCATTTTTATTTATGTGGGAGTAGAAGTGACGATCGACAATAATTTTGGTGCATTGTTAAAAAAGAATGCCTTTGGAGGATACGACGAATCACATATTTCACACCTCGTTTCTCTGTATTGGGGTTCTTTGATGATAGGAAGATGGACTGGCGCGATCAGCGTATTCAATCTCAGCAAGTCCATGAAAAAAATCATGGTCATGGTTGTTCCATTTGTGGCATTTGGTGTGATTCTTCTCGTCAACATCATCAAAGGAAATGATGTATCAGACTTTTTGATGTATCCCATCTGCATCGCAATCGGTGTATTGGCATTCATATATGCAAACGAGCAACCTGTAAAACTGCTGCTTTCTGTTTCTGTGTTGGGAGCCATCGCAATGGTTGTAGCACTCACCACAACAGGTATGGTTGCCAATTTCGCAATCATCAGCACCGGCATGTGTTGCTCCGTAATGTGGCCAGCCATTTTTGCATTGGCTGTGAATGGCATTGGAAAATACCAAAGCCAGGGATCAGCATTTTTGATCATGATGATTTTGGGCGGTGCTATTATACCTCCTGCACAAGGAGCCATCATCGATCTTGAATCTGTGAATGATGCTGGTGTTCATACTTTCACCCAGTTATCATATGTTGTTCCACTGGTATGCTTTGCATACCTTGCTTGGCATGCAGTGCAAACCAGGGCTGTCTTGAAAAAACAGGGACTCGATGTGGATGCCCAAGTAGCAAGTGGACATTGATCCCAATTCTTTGTATATTCGGCAGCCATTTTTACATGGCTGCTTTTTTATAATAAACCGCGAACGATGAGTACGAATGAACCTTTGGCAATTGGTGTTGATATTGGTGGAACAGGAACAAAATTTGGTATAGTAGACCGAAATGGAAATGTGCTTTTCTCCAGTGAGATGTCAACCAAAAAACACAAAACCATTGATACATTTATCGATGAATTGCATGAGCAGTTGAGCACACTGATTGAAAAAGCTGGCGGAATCGGAAGAATGCGTGGCATTGGAATGGGAGCTCCAAATGGAAATTTCTACAGCGGCACGATTGAATATGCACCCAACTTGCCCTGGAAAGGCATCATTCCCATTGCCAAGCTTGTAAGTGATAAATTCAAATTGGATGTAACCCTTACCAATGATGCCAATGCTGCTGCAATTGGTGAAATGATGTACGGTGCTGCAAAAGGCATGAAAGATTTCATCATGATTACACTTGGTACAGGTGTTGGAAGCGGATTTGTTGCGAATGGACAACTGATCTACGGACACGATGGATTTGCGGGTGAAATTGGACATACCATTGTGATACCTGACGGAAGAATTCACGAAGGAACCGGCAAAAAGGGATCGTTGGAAAGTTATGCATCCGCAACGGGTGTACGGTTGACTGCCCTGGAGGTTTTAGAAAACAGCAATGAACCCTCTCTATTGAGAGACTTGGATAAAGAAACAATTGATTCTAAAGCAGTGTATGATGCTGCCATCAAGGGAGATCAATTGGCCCTGGAAATATTTGAATTTACAGGAAAAATTCTCGGCATATCCCTCGCCAATGCAGTGATGATCAGCAGTCCTGAGGCAATTATATTATTCGGTGGACTCACAAAGTCGGGTGATCTTATTCTGAAACCTACCAGACAACACATGGAAGAAAACCTGATTCAGGTATTTCAAAACAAAGTCAAGATTCTCATCAGTCACCTCAAAGAGTCTGATGCCGCCATCTTGGGTGCCAGCGCATTGGTCTGGGAAAAAGAAAAATAATCAGCTGTTTTTCAAAGCCAACTCCTGTTCCCATGCTTTTTTGCCGTATCCGGGAATAACGTGTTTTTCACTGTGGTAAGAGGAACGCACCAAGGGTCCACTTTCTACATAATCTATCCCCAACGAGTAACCAATTTCCTTGTATTCAAAAAATTCATCGGGATGCACAAAACGATGAACGGGTAAATGTTTTTTGGTTGGCTGCAGATATTGACCGATCGTGATCACATCAACTCCATTGTCAGCCAAATCCTTGATGGTTTGAATGACTTCTTCTTTGGTTTCACCCAACCCAAGCATGATACCAGATTTGGTTCGCATACCGCCCTGCTTCAATTTTCTGAGCACCTCCATGCTTCTCCAGTATTTTGCTTGAATCCTCACCTTTCGTGTGAGTTGTTCCACAGTTTCAATGTTATGGGATACGACCTCCGGTGCAGCATCAACAATGCGCTGAATTTGATCATCGATTCCTTTGAAATCTGGAATCAATGTTTCCAATGTTGTTTCAGGATTGAGGGATTTGACAGCACGGATGGTATTGTACCATATGGTGCTTCCTCCATCTGAGAGCTCATCGCGGTCAACCGAAGTAATCACGGCATGTTTCACTTTCATCAAGTGTATGGCTTCCGCCACTCTTTGCGGCTCATCCCAATCAACTGCATCAGGGCGACCGGTAGCAACTGCACAAAAACCACAGCTTCTGGTACACACATTTCCAAGGATCATGAATGTAGCGGTTCCTGCGCCCCAGCATTCACCCATATTGGGACAGTTGCCGCTTTCACAAATGGTGTGCAGCTTATGGGTATCTACAAGGGATCTGACATGACGGTAGCTCTCACCGATGGGGAGTTTTACCCTTAGCCAATCAGGTTTTTTTTGTCTTTCTTCCGTTATTGTTGCTTGCATCACCGATCAATTTGACTGCAAAGTTAATCTACTTCCTTCTTCCAAAATTCAAGGCTAAAAATCCGGACGGAAAGAAGGATCTTCCTGATACATCGATCATTTGAACCACTTTCTTTGAATACAAATCGGCCATGAAACCAACTTCAATGGCTGAGACAACCTGATTGAATCTTGCCCAGTCGAATCGAAGGGATGCTTTGGCATAGACACCGGGATTGAATTTGATTTCATTCCATCCTTTGCGCATGCCTGCTCCGCCTATGATATCTTTTGTGGGATCCAGATTCAAAAATGCGTCTTTTGTATCAGACTGGTACTTTAGATAAGCCACCCCAGTATCTACAGAGAATTGAATATAATAAGGCCTCAACAATCCAGCACTGAATCCACCTACTAAAATACCGTACACTGCAACTCCATTTTTGTTGCTCTTGCCGCCAATCATGATTTGCCTTCCAACACCCAGTTTGGCTTGGTAAAAAATATTTTGTTTACCAAAAACAAAGGGACGTCCGAAATATGCAAATCCACCATTGATGCTTCCGGGTGTAGATTGTTTCTGCTCCTTTCGATGTTGCTTTTCGGTCAACTCAAGTTGAACGATGGTTGTTTTGTATGCAGAGGATGAAAATCCTTTTTCGAATGCTATTCCCCATCCATCATGGTGATTTTTAATAGAAGTAATGCTGTGTTTCTCAAATGCCGGGACTCCCTCTTCCTCATTTCTCAACATCTGGTTGATCCTGTTGTGCTTTTCCATCCTCGCCTGTTCCTTGTTTTTTTGTTGTGAAAAAACATTAGAACAAAAGACTGTGATTGATATTGTAATAAAGAATAAAATCTTTTTTGAGATCAGCATGTTGGGTGAATGTATTGTAAATTTATGCAAAAAAGCATGACATCCAGAGTTACCTATACAGGCGAATTGAGAACTTTAGCAACCCATTTGCAATCAGGCTCCCACATCGAAACTGATGCCCCTACAGACAACCACGGAAAAGGAGAGCGATTCTCCCCTACTGATCTGATTGGCACCTCACTGGCAGCATGCATGTTGACAACCATGGCCATCCGGGCAAAGGAGCTCGAACCGAAGTTGCGAAACGCATGCACCGAAACTGAAAAAATCATGTCACCTGCACCCCGTCGTATCAGCGGTATCAATATCACATTTCATTGGCCCGCTGATCAGTCATTCACCGATGAAGAAAAAAAATTGCTGGAAGAAATTGCCTGGAGCTGCCCTGTGAAAGAAAGCATTCATCCCGATATTCAATTGCAGGTCCATTTCAATTGGTAATATTCATTGAACTTTTGTTGGCATAGGTCAACAACCCTTGCGTATGCAAAGCTGTTAAACCCGCTTCATTGCACCTATATCTCCTGATAATATGATTGTCTTCTGGATCCAGTGAACAGATCCATTCAATCGCTTTTTGCCTGAATGACAAATTACCAGTAAACGTAGCATATGCTATCAAAAATGGGGTGAATACATTGATGCACAATCTATCAAACAATGCTATTCCAAACTCCTTTTTGATTTCATTGAATACATCGTTTTCCATATTGCCCATTTCAACAACAACATGCATCAAGTCCCCATATTGATAAAACATCTCCAGGCACTCAAGCATTCGTTTTTCAGGAAAATTTGTGGGTCGCATTCTAAATTTCATCAGCAACACATGACAATCCTTGATGTCGTAGATACTTTTTAAATGAAGAAATGTTTGTACTTCCTCGTTGTCCATTGATCCAAACATTCCAGCCTGACCAAGCAAGAGGCATTTCAGACCGTATGCATCCATATCAAATGGAGGAGTTAAAATATTCTTGACGGATTCAAATATGTGTTCAAAAGCAACACCATTCAATGGAAGTCCAAATGCATGCATCATTTTCTTCCAAAAAACAATATACCAGTCACCCTCATGCAGTTTTAGATCCAATAAAATCGCATGTGCTTTTCTTTCCAATCTCTCCAGTGCCAAGTTTTCCAAAGTTTCGATGGGTGGCAAGGGAATGCAACCGAGGGATGCATGATCCATCATGAAAGGATTGGAATATTCGTGGGGCAATTGATGCATATATCCCGAGAGTTCGAGGGTGTGACAACGATCAAAAGATTCCACATCATGTTTCCATACCACATGCAAAATCACGTTGCGGTAAAAATCATCATCTTCATGTTTGTGATGAAACCAATCACTGCTGTTGATATGTATTTCCACAGAACCCACCCATAGGAGTCCATCTATCTCAATTCTTGCATGAAGAAAATCAGGACCCTGATTGAAATTGATTTCTCCGGAATAGACAATATCTAACGCATGACCATTGACAGTTCGCAAGTTGTTCCATCCTCTTGCCATGTTCAGCCAGTAAAATTGCAGATTGATTTCTTTCATGGGTCTACAAATCAACCCATGAATATTCAAATTAAAAAAGGATCATGGCACAGTTAAAAAGAGAAAAATACTAACAAAAAGATTGTTTTAACGTTTGAACAACCCGGCTAACGGGCAATCCCATAACGTTGTAAAAATCACCCTGAATGTTTTTAATGCCAATTACACCGATCCATTCCTGTATGGCATAGGCACCGGCCTTATCATATGGTTTGTACTGATCAACATAATGTTGAATTTGGGCATCGTCGATCTCATGAAATGCAACCAATGTTTTGTCAAAAAATGCTTCTGTTTTTTTAGGTGATCTGATCTCAACAGCTGTGATCACCTCGTGGGTCTTCCCTGAAAGTTTCTTCAAAATGCTGATGGCATGCTCCCTGTTTAACGGTTTGCCGATGATATCACCTTCCAGCACTACGATGGTATCTGCAGCAATCAATACGAACTCTTCCATCTTGCCTTTGATTTGTTCTGCGACTGCCTGATTTTTTTTAGATGCAATTTGCATTGCAATAGACTCAGGAACTCCCCCTGGTTCAAATGATTCATCGGCATCAGAAACCACTACATCGAAATCTATCTCAGCCCACTCCAATAACATTTTTCTGCGGGGAGATCCAGAAGCAAGTATAATTTTTTTCATCCGTAGTAATAGTAATATAAAAACATGGAAAGTATTCCCATCAGCATCAGCAATTTGACTTGCCTGGTTAATTGGGTATAATCTTCAATGGCAACAGCTTTTTTCAAATTCCGAAAAACAGATATGATCATCAGCAGCAAAGCGAAAGCAATATAAAGACTGATCAAATACCATCGGCTGAACAATGCGTATACCATGATGGCTGACAATGAACCAAACAAAACAATCAACCAAACTGAAACAAAAACTTTGGTTGCATGTATGCCCCAGGCAATGGGCATTGTTTTGCAACCATATTTTCTGTCACCCATTTCATCCTCCATGTCTTTGATGACTTCCCTTACCAGTGATACCATGAAAGCAAATCCACCATAGAGAATGGCCAATTTATATATGTTGACGAGTGCGAGATTTGAAGACGGCAACCCATTGCCAGATTTCCAATTGATTTCACATACAAAAAGCATGAAGATCACCCAAGCGGTAAGCAGGGAGATGATGATATTACCCGAGAGCAATTTCTTTTTGAACGTAGTTGAATAAAACCATAGAAATATGACAGCTACTCCATTCAGGAGAAACAGCAGGAAATTATTAAGTCGGATGGAAACATAGGCAGTGATGATGAGTCCCGCAATCGACAACAAAAAATGCCACATCATTGCCCATCTTCTTGAAATATCCCTATCGACAATCAACTTATCCGGCTTGTTGATTTTGTCAATGTTCAAATCAAAATAGTCATTGATGATGTAACCTGCGCCGGCAATCAACAACGAGGCGACCAACATCCAGTGAAAGAGGTTGTGTGAAAGCAAAGGATCTGCGTTCAACAATCTTTGATAGGAAGCTCGAATGATCAATTGATAAAACAGCACTTGGGTAAGCGCTATGAACAGCAGGTTTTTGATTCGTATCAATTGCAAAAATGCTCCCAGTTTCGACATGAATTGTTTTTAAATGCTTGAGGTCATTTTGGCTGTATGCCATTTGCCCTGCGTCTTCATCACTTTTTCAATAACATCACGCACTGCACCATCGCCTCCGTTTCGGATTGAAATGTAATCGGCTTTTTCTTTTATCTCCCTTACAGCATCAGCCGGACATGTTTTCAGTCCAGATACACTGAACGCATCCAGATCGGGCAAATCATCTCCCATGAACAACACTTGATCCGATAGCAGGTTGTACATCAACATCAGCTCATGCAGCTTTTCCGATTTCTTTTTTATTTTTTGAAAAAAATTGTTGATTCCAAGGTATTGAAGTCTCTCTTCTACTGCGTCTGAAAAAGAACCTGTAACAACTGCAACATGAAAACCTTGTTGAACGGCCAGTTGAATGGCGAGTCCGTCTTTGATGTCCATTTCCCTCCACCACTGTCCCCCCTTTTGAATCATCAATTTTCCATTGGTAAGTACCCCATCAAGGTCAAATGCCATCAATTTGATCTTGGAAAATCTGACCAGCAAATGTTCATCCATTCTTCAAAAATAAACTATCGTTTCGATTAACTGAGATCCGTTTCTCTTAAGGAATTATTGCGTTTTATTTCAGAAATTAATTTTGAAAAAAATAAAATGATTCCACATACTTTAAATTGAATATTGATTTTCAGGTGATTATAAGCATGATTTGAAAAGAAAAAACTACCGCTTTTATCTGATTTTACATATTTCTCGAGCGTAGTACACAACAAAAATCATTCGCTTTACCTTATTATTGCATCGATTTGAGGAAATTATGGCAAAAAATTTACTGATAGTTGAGTCCCCTGCGAAAGCAAAAACCATTGAGAAAATCTTGGGCAGCGATTTTGAAGTCAAAAGCTGTTATGGTCATATACGTGACCTTGAAAAGAATGAAATGGGTATTGATGTGAAGAAAGGTTTCAAACCCAGGTATATTGTACCGGAAGAGAAGGAAAAAGTGGTGAAAGAACTGAAACAATTGGCGAAAAAATCTGAAGAGGTCTGGTTGGCAACGGATGAGGACCGTGAGGGTGAGGCCATCAGCTGGCATCTTTGCGAGGTGCTGGGACTCGATCCATCTTCAACCAAAAGAATAGTATTTCACGAGATCACCAAACCTGCCATCAAATCTGCCGTGGAGAAACCCAGGACGGTCAACATGAACCTGGTAAATGCTCAGCAAGCAAGAAGAATATTGGATAGAATTGTGGGATTCGAGCTCTCTCCCATTTTATGGAGAAAAATGAGCATGAAAAACAATCTCTCAGCGGGCAGGGTACAAAGTGTTGCAGTAAAAATTCTGGTGGAAAGGGAAAGAGCCATCAATGCATTCGTGCCTGTCAGTCACTTTAAAATCGAGGCTGCTTTCAAGGCCAAAGACATCAATGGCAAACCAGTTGTTTTCAAGGCAGAGGGATCCAAGAAAAACAACGAGCAGGATGCACAAAAATTTCTGGAGGGATGCGTTCAGGCATCATTCAAAGTAGACGACATCCAGAAAAAACCATCCAAAAAATCACCTGCAGCACCGTTCACCACTTCAACATTGCAACAGGAGGCCAGCAGAAAATTGGGATATGGGGTGAGCAAAACCATGTTGCTTGCACAAAAATTATATGAAGCTGGACATATTACATATATGAGAACGGACAGTGTGAGTCTCAGCGAGACTGCCATGCAGGATATATCCAATCAAATCATTGGTTCATACGGGAAGGAATTCCTTCAAACCAGGAAGTTCAAAAACAAAAACGAATCTGCGCAGGAAGCACACGAAGCCATTCGTCCCACTTACATGGACAAAACATCTGTAGACATCGCAGATGGTCAACGTTTGTATGATTTGATTTGGAAAAGAACCATGGCCAGTCAGATGGCAGATGCTGAATTGGAAAAAACCATCGCAGATATTTCTATCTCAACCCAACAGGAAAAACTCAAAGCCGAGGGCGAGGTGATGAAGTTCGAAGGATTTTTAAAAGTATACAACGAAAGCAAGGATGAAGAAGATGAGAATGAAGAGGAAAATGTTGAGGGAATGCTTCCACCACTTGAAATCGGGCAATCACTTGATCTGCAGCAATTAACTGCTACTGAAAGATTCAGCCGTCCCCAGCCCAGATATACAGAAGCTTCATTGGTAAAAAAACTCGAAGAGCTTGGCATTGGCCGCCCTTCTACCTATGCTCCCACCATCTCTACCATTCTGAAAAGAGGCTATGTTGAAAAACGTGAGAAAGAAGGAGTAAAAAGAGATTTCAGGGTTCTTACGCTGGAGAAAGGAAAAATCAATCGAATTGTTGATCAGGAAAATACCGGTGCCGAAAAAGGAAAATTGTTCCCTACAGATTTGGGATCAGTTGTTACAGATTTTCTGATTCAATATTTCCATCATGTAATGGATTACGGATTCACTGCAAAAATTGAAAATGAATTCGATGAGATTGCAGAGGGTGATCAGGACTGGAGCAAGATGCTGAAGGACTTCTACTCTCCTTTCAAAAAGGATGTGGATCATACCATGGAAAAAGCCGAACGCATCAGCGGTGAACGAGAATTGGGAAATGATCCTGTCTCAGGTAAAAGAGTGATTGCAAGAATGGGCAGATATGGCCCAATGGTACAAATGGGGGAAACAACAGAAGAAGAAAAACCAAAGTTTGCCAAACTGAGAGCAGACCAAAGCATTGAAACCATTCAACTAAACGAGGCTTTGGAACTATTCAAATTACCCCGCATACTTGGATCATTCGAAGACAATGAAGTGCAGGTAAACATCGGAAGATTTGGACCCTATATCGCACACGATAAAAAGTTTTATTCTTTGGCAAAAGAGTTTGATCCTTATGAGATCTCGCTCGAAACTGCCATTCCCATCATTGAAGAAAAAAGGAAGGCGAAAGATGAACGCACGATCAAGATTTTTGAAAAAGAAAAAATCCAGCTGCTGAAAGGTCCGTATGGTCCATATATAAAAAAAGGACTCCGCAATTTCCCTATCCCAAAAGAAAAACAGGAAGAAGCCAAGGACCTGTCCATCGAAGAAGTACAGGCCATGATTGAACATGCCATTGCAAATCCCTCCAGAGGAAAACGCAAAGCAAAAAAGAAATCATAAACAGATGGCAATGATGGCAAACAGTGAGTTATCTGCTTTGTTGAACCTGATTGATGATCCGGATGAAGACGTATTTCATTCCATTACGGAACGATTCATTGGAATGGGACAAGAAATCATTCCTATTCTGGAGGAGCACCAGCTGGGTACACATGATGAAGAACTGATTAAAAAAACCAATTACATCATTGACCTCGTTGCATTGTCAGTTCTGACAAATGAATTGATGGAATGGAAACATTCAGAAGATCAGTCAGCCATCGAAGCAGCACTGATCATCTCTAAATTTTTGAACAGGTCATTCGATCAGGAAAATACTTTTTTTGAAATTGAAAAAATCAGAAGAAGCATATGGCTGGAATTGAATGATTATTTGACTCCACTTGAAGAAGTAAACATCATCAATAAAATTGTCTTTGGTTACTATAAGTTCAAGGGCATTGAAACAAATTACAGCAAGCCAAAAGATTTTGATTTGAGCGCACTCATCAGCGAAAAACAAGCCAATACTTTTCCGATTGCTGCGTTGTATTTATTGATTTCGGAAATGCTTGGACTTGGTTTGAAACCAGTAGATGTTCCTCGTCAAAATCTCTTGTGTTACTATGAAGAAGAGCCTCTGTTTGCAGAGCAAGGTTCATCTATTCTGTTTTTCATTGATCCACTGAATGGGCAAATCTATACCCATAAGGACATTGAGAATTATTTAAAAAAAATCAATTACGTCCCCCATCCTCTCCAAATACCTGCCGTCTCGAATGTCCGCTTCGTCCAAAAGTGGCTGAGTGAATTGACAAAAGTTGAGAAAGAAGCAGAGCAAGACCACCGTTACAAAGAGATAAAAGCTTTGATTGAAAAGCTGGATGAATTCTGAGCAAGAAGTCAGGGTTTTGCAGTAAATTGTTGTAAATAGAAATCCATGATTACATGGGATGATTTTACAAAAGTTGACATCAGGGCCGGAACCATCATCAAAGCACAGCCATTCGAAAAGGCAAAAAAACCTGCCTTTCAACTTGAAATCGATTTTGGTCCGTTGGGCATCAAAAAATCATCTGCACAAATCACCTTCCACTATTCAACAGAGGAACTGATTGGTCGACAAATCATCGCGGTCATCAACTTCCCTCCCAAGCAAATTGCCAATTTTTTCAGTGAATGTCTGGTGTTGGGTGTTTATGACAACCAAGATCAGGTCGTCTTGCTTCATCCATCTCACAACATCGAAAATGGTTCCAAAGTTGGGTGATTTGCCATACATAGCCTATGTTGATACCCCCTTGGGACACATGAAATTGACATATGATCAAACGAATATTTTAGATCTTCGATTTCACAATACTACTTTAGATAATCTTGATAAAGTAATTAATAATCAAGTGTTTAAAGATTTTAAATCACAAATTTCCAAGTATTTTGACCGAAAGCTGAAATCCTTTGAATTGTCGGTTTCTCCAAGGGGGACAGTTTTCCAGTTGAATGTTTGGAGGGAGTTGCAGCAAATTCCACTTGGAGAGGTTGTCAGCTATAGCCAGTTAGCAATCAGGTTGGGTGGAAAAGAGAAAACCAGGGCTGTAGCAACTGCTATTGCCAGAAATCCAATTTTGATACTGATCCCTTGCCACAGGGTGATTGGTGCAGATGGAGGCTTAACAGGATTTTCAGGTGGTATTGAGAGAAAAAAGGCTTTATTGGAGTTAGAGAGCAATCGAATGGATTTTTAACCCTTTCACCGAAGGAAAACCTGCGTAAAATCATCAAATTCAGCGTGTTTTGCATTTAAATACAACCTATTTTCGTCCGTATGAAACAATTAACCATTCTAACAGCCTCCCTTCTTATTTTGCTTGTTTCTTGTGAGGAGAAAAAACCAACTCCCAAAACAACCGATGCCTCCAAAGGAGGTCCCCTCTCTGTTGATGTCAAAATTGTGGCAAGGGATACAGTTGCAGAGTCTATCGAAGTGGCAGGAAACATCCTCCCTTTCGAATTGACTGAAATTCGTCCGGAGATCTCCGGCAGAATCATTGGCCTCAATTTCAAAGAAGGATCAACGGTACAGAAAAATACCTTGTTGGTGAAATTGTTTGACGGTGATTTGCAGGCTCAATTGAAAAAACTGCAAGTGCAACAGCAGATAGCAGACAAGACCGAAGAGCGTCAGAGAGAATTGTTGAAAATCAATGGCATCAGTCAGCAGGACTATGACTTGAGCCTTCTTCAACTTAACAACATCAAAGCTGATATTGAGTTGCTAAAAGTAAACATCGCCAAAACTGAAATCAAGGCTCCTTATACCGGAAGAATCGGACTCCGAAACATATCACTTGGTGCATTTGTGAGTCCCTCGAACATCATCACCTCCATCAGCCAAGTGGATCAGAAAAAAATAAGCTTCAGCATTCCTGAGCGTTACAGCAACCAGGTAAAACCCGGTATGAAAATCAATTTTGGCATTGAGGGGAAAGACCAAAACTATACTGCATCTGTGTTGGCATCTGAAAGCGTGATTGAGTCACAAACCAGAAATTTAAAAATTGTTGCCACCATCAATGACGGAAAGAACGAATTGGTTCCTGGAACTTTTGCCAAGGTCAGCTTGGTTTTAGGTGAAAACACCAATGCCGTGTCAGTTCCCTCTCAGTGCGTGATTCCCAGCGCGAGATCCAAACAGGTTGTTTTGTACAAAAATGGTGAACCATTATTTGTCGATGTTAAAACTGGCATCAGGGGTGCCGACAATGTTCAAATTACGGAAGGAGTGCAACCGGGAGATACTGTTATTGTAACCGGACTTCTTTTCATCAGAAAAGATTCAAAATTGAAATTGGGTAAGATACAATAGTCAGATTCAAAACTCACAGCATGAACCTTTCAGAACTCAGTATTAAACGACCCGTCTTTGCGGTAGTTTGCAGCATCGTCATCATCATCTTTGGGATCATGGGATACAGTTTTCTGGGTGTCAGAGAATATCCGGCCATCGATCCTCCCATCGTCAATGTAAGATGCAGCTATGTTGGTGCCAATGCAGAAATCATCGAACAGCAGGTAACCGAGGTATTGGAGAAAGCTGTCAATGGTGTACAGGGTGTAAAAAATATAACTTCTTCCAGTTCACAAGGGAGCAGCAATATTACGGTTGAGTTTGAATTAGGAGTTGACCTGGAAAGGGCTGCCAATGATGTGAGAGAAAAGGTTTCACAGGTAAGCGGACAATTGCCGCAGGACTTGGATGCTCCTCCTGTAGTTGCCAAGCAGGACTCCGATGCGGAGCCCATTGTATTCATGCAGATGCAGAGCAACAAAAGAACTCTTCTTGAGATTTCTGATCTGGCTGAGAACATTGTTCAAGAAAGGTTGCAAACCATTTCTGGTGTAAGCGGCGTAAACATTTTCGGTCAGCGTCCAGCCATGCGCATATGGTTCGATCCCGTTAAACTTTCTGCATACAGATTGACCATCAGTGATGTCAAAACTGCATTGGACAGAGAAAACATTGAACTGCCTGGCGGAAAGGTTCGCGGCAATGTCACCGAACTGACAGTAAAAGCATATGGAAAACTCACAACAGAGGAAGATTTCAACAACCTGATCATCCGTCAAACAGAAGGAAACATCATTCGACTCAAAGACATAGGATATGCTATCATTGGACCGGAGAACGAAGAATCAGCCACGCGTAAAAACAATGTCAGATCCGTCAACATGGCCGTTGTAGCTCAACCAGGATCAAATCAGGTTGAAATTGCAAATGAGATTTACAAAAGAATTGAACAGATCAAAAAAGATCTTCCAAAAGACATCATTTTGGAGATTGGATTCGACAGAACACTTTTTGTCAGAAAGGCCATCAAGGAAGTACAGGAAACATTGTTGATAGCGATCGGACTCGTGGTGTTGATCATTTACCTCTTTTTTAGAGAATGGTCGATTGCATTTCGACCACTGATTGATATCCCCGTTGCATTGGTAGGTGCTTTCTTCATCATGTATGTAGCCGGCTTCTCCATCAATGTTCTCACACTGCTTTCATTGGTATTGGCAACCGGACTCGTGGTGGATGACGGGATCGTCGTCACGGAAAATATTTTCAAAAAGATCGAACAGGGAATGGACAAATACACTGCTGCCAAAGAAGGATCGAAGGAAATCTTCTTTGCAGTTGTTTCAACATCGCTCACCCTCGCCATTGTATTTCTTCCCATCATCTTCCTGCAGGGATTTGTAGGAAGATTGTTCAGGGAATTCGGTATCGTTGTTGCAGGCGCTGTATTGATTTCAGCATTTGTATCACTTTCCCTTACTCCGGTGCTGAATATTTATCTGACCAAGAAAAATGTACATGATCACTCATGGTTTTACAGAAAAACCGAGCCGTTTTTTGCTGGCATGGAGCAGTTGTACAAAAACATGCTGCATTCCTTCATGGGAAAGAGGTGGATTGCTTTTGTAATTGTTGCACTTTGTGTCGGAGCGATCTATTTTGTTGGAAAGAAATTACCTTCTGAGCTTGCACCCATGGAAGATCGAAATCGTCTCAGGATGAGCATTACAGCTCCAGAGGGAACGGACTTTGACTATATGGACAGGGCTGTATATGACATTACTCAAAAAGTAATGGATTCTGTTCCTGAGAGATTTGTGGTATTGTCTTTTGCCCCCAATTTCGCTGGTGCGGGCGGTGCCAACAACGCCAATGTAAGCATCGGACTTGTTGATGCCAATGAAAGAAAACGCAGCCAAAACGATATTGCTCAAAACCTCAATAAGATATTCAAAGACCAAACCGACCTCAGAATATTTGTTACACAGGAACAAACAATTTCTGTTGGTCAAGGTGGAAGAGGTTCATTGCCAGTGCAGTTTGTTTTGCAGAATTTGAATTTCGATAAACTGAAAGAAAAAGTTCCGCAATTCATGGATGAAGTTGCAAAGAGTTCTGTATTCCAGGGCAACGATGTCAATCTGAAGTTCAATAAACCTGAAATTCAAGTCACGATCGACCGTTTGAAAGCCAGTGAGTTGGGGATTTCCATATTGGATATCTCGAACACCCTGCAATTGGCCTTGAGCGGAAGAAGATTTGGGTATTTCCTCAGGAATGGAAAACAATACCAGGTCATCGGACAGGTTGACAGAAAAGACAGAGATGCCCCGTTGGATTTGAAATCCTTCTACCTGAGAAGCAGAAATGGTGAACTGGTTCAATTGGACAATCTTGTAAAAATCAACGAATCTGCCACCCCACCCTCCATATATCATTTCAATCGATTGAAGAGTGCGATTGTTTCCGCAGGACTCGCACCGGGTAAAACATTGGGTGACGGTATCAAGGAAATGAACAGAATTGCAGGAGTGGTTTTGGATGAATCATTCACTACCAGTCTCAGCGGCTCTTCGAGAGATTTTGCCGAAAGTTCATCCAACACGCAAACTGCATTCCTTCTGGCACTCGTCTTGATCTTTTTGATCCTGGCTGCACAGTTTGAAAGTTTTGTAGATCCATTCATCATCATGATCACCGTACCGCTTGCATTGGCAGGAGCCGTTATCAGTCTCTCGATGTTTGGACAGTCACTCAACATCTTCTCACAAATCGGAATCATCATGCTGATAGGGCTGGTAACCAAGAATGGAATCCTGATTGTTGAATTCGCCAACCAAAAAAGAGAGGCAGGCATACCAAAAATGCAAGCAGTGTTGGATGCATCTGTAGCAAGATTGAGACCAATCCTCATGACCACCCTTGCCACTGTGCTGGGTGCGCTTCCCATTGCAATGGCATTGGGAGCTGCCGGAAAAAGCAGGATTCCTTTGGGAATTGTCATCATAGGTGGACTCCTCTTCTCACTGATCCTCACCCTTTTTGTTGTACCCGCTTTGTATACATATATATCAAGGAAAAAAACGACCCATGCACAGTAAATTCTTCATCATAAGCTTCCTTTTCATTCAACTTGTTGCTGCACAGGATTCCGTGTTTACAGCAAATGATGTAATTAATATTGCTGTCAAGGAAAACCTGGATATTCAGATTGCACAGTCAGATGTTGAAATAGCTAAAATCAACAACAACTGGGGCAATGCCGGCATGTTCCCAACCATCACGGCACAGGCTACCAATACCGAAGCTGTTTCCAACCTGAACCAAAAACTCAACAATGGAAACTCCATACAGAGAAACAATGTTGCCAACAACAGTCTCAATGCAAACTTAAATTTGAGCTGGAGAATTTATAATGGAATGAGAATCAGATCTACCAAAGAAAGATTTGAAATCATTGAGCGGATGGGAAATATTGCTTTTAAACAGCAGGTTGATCAGGTTATTTTCGATGTGCTCAGTGTGTATTTCAATTTGGTAAGACTGAACAAACAGGTGAATTCCACTTTGGCCATCATTGATTTCTCCAAGGAAAGAGTCAAAATTGCTGAAACCCGTTTCAATGTCGGAAGTGGAACGAAAACTGACATGTTGCAGGCCAAAATAGATTTGAATGCACAGGAAGTGAGCCTACAAAATATATTCAGACAAATTGCCGCAACCAAGGCGAGCTTGAACAATTTGCTGAAGAGAAATCCCTCCCAACCCATTTATGCCAAAGAAGAGCAATTCAGGATACCCTCCATCAATTTGGAAGATGTTTTCAAGAAAATTGATGAACAGAATTTTCAAATGCTGATGGCTCAACAGACAAAATTGAATTTGGCAAATGATAGAAAAATCATTTACTCGCAAAAGTTGCCGACCCTCACATTGAATTCAGCTGCATTTTTAAACAGAACCATCTCCACTGCCGGTTTGTTTCTTACCAATCAAACATACGGACCGAATGTCGGATTGACCGTAGGTGTTCCTATTTTTCAGAGCAACATCAACAAAACCCAACTGAGAGCCAACACGGTACAACAGAAACAACAAAATCTTGAGATAGAAGCATTGAGAGCCAGAATTCAACGAGATCTTTACATCGCCCATCAGGAATACCAAAATGCCATTGAAGCGGCCAAGGTTGAGGAAATCAATGTGAAACTTGCTGAGGAAAACAATAAAATTTCCACCGAAAGATTCAGAAAACTGCAGAGTAATTCAATTGAATTGAGACAGGCACAGTTGAGTTTAAACGAGGCGCAGGACAGGTATATCAATGCTCAGTACAGGGCTCATATTGCTGCCACTTCCATTCTTTTCATCATTGGCGAGATCAGCAACTTCTAATTACTTGATAAGATTTTGCTTCTTGAATGCCATAGGCAGCAGTTCAGAGACTGAACTGAATTCAAACACTTCACCCGTTTGTCCGGTTAAAAGCAATCGAATGGGTTCATTGAACCTGGATTCGAATTCAACAAGTGACTGGCGACAAATTCCACAAGGTGCAATGGGATGATTGACGGCTTGGTTTTCTGTATTATAACTGATACAAATTGTTTTGATCAAGGCATCTGGGGCTACAGATGAAATGGCAGCCAACATGACTCTCTCTGCACACAATCCTATGGGATAGGATGCATTTTCCTGGTTTGTTCCATGCACATAGCTTCCATCTGCGGTTTCAGCTACACTGGCGACTTGAAAGCCTGAATAAGGTGCATAGGCCTTGGAGGCAAGTTTTCTGGCTTCGATGATGAGACGTTGATCTGATTCACTCAACTCTCCTGCTTCCTTGTACTTTTTGTACTGAATATCTATTGAAGCATTCATCATGTTGGTTATTTTATGGGTCGGAAAATACGGTTCCACCGCGGTCCTTTCTGCCAACTGAACCAGATGAGTGATGCTTTTCCTACGATATGATCTTCCGGAACAAATCCCCAAAATCGGGAATCCTGCGAATTATGCCTGTTGTCACCCATCATCCAATAATAATTCATTTTAAATGTATAGGATTGAGCGGGACTGCCATTGATAAAAATTTTTCCATCCTTCCTTTCAAATCGATTGTTCTCATATACTTGAATGGCACGCTGATACAATGCAATGTTTTTCTCATTTAACTCAATTGCATCTCCTTTTCTTGGAATCCAAACCGGTCCGAAATTATCTTCGCTCCACTTGTAATTTGCTGTATCGTATGGGAAGGTATTTCCGAATCCACTGGTATTCAGTTCTGGGGTGAGCATGGATGATACGACAAAAGGCATTGACTTCACTTTTTCAAGTTGACCTGCCGTGAGAATGATGCGGTATGTATTTTGCATTCCTTCCAACTGCATGAAATCCGTTTGCTCGGGATCCTCTATATCAATGTTCAACTCATCGGCAATGAATTCATCTGAAAAGAACCCTTTACCATCCAAAACAACGGTGTAGGGCATTTCTGCATCTTGGGGATATCCATTGCTTTTGCCATTTACATATACCATTCCATCCCTGATGCTGATGGTATCTCCGGCAATGGCAACACAGCGTTTGATGAAATTTTCTCTTTTGTCAACCGGTCTGGTGATGATATCATCCCTCTCTGCATACAACATGTCTCTGCTTCCGCCTCTTGATTCATAGGCCCTCAAGTAATCGTAATAATTGATTTCAGATTGAAATTCACGAATGACAGTATCTCCTACAGGATAATTAAAAACAACGACATCGTTTCGCATTACAGGTTGCTCAAAAAATCTTTTGTAAGGAAGACGGATCCATTCCAGGTACGATTGGGCTGTGCTCAAAGGAAGTGTATGGTGTACAAAGGGAAAAGCCAATGGTGTATTGGGGACTCTGGGACCGTATGAAGTTTTGCTGACAAACAGAAAGTCGTTCACCAGCAGTGTCTTCTCCATGGAACCGGTTGGAATGACATAGGCTTCGAAAACGAAAGTCCTGATAATGGTTGCAGCAACAATTGCAAAAACAGCAGCATCCACCCATTCTCTGGCAGCTGATTTGTTGTAGTTCTTCACTACTGCCAATCCGCCGAATCGTTCATTTTTTGAAAATCCCAGGTAAGGAAAATAAATGAAAGGAATCAATACAGTCGCAGCGTGATGCAAAAGGTGAAACCTTCCAAAATGCTCCACGAATTTGATGCCTAACCAGATTGTCACGAATTGACCTGCAATGGGAATCAGCTGAAAAAAGAACCAGTAAGTTTTTAGGTCCATTTTTTTTACCATGAACCATGTATTGTAAATGGGAATCAATGCCTTCCATCCATCGATGCCAGCTTTTTTAAAC
>JBEGMC010000001.1:0-74816 GCA_041183265.1 Bacteroidota bacterium | reverse complement strand
ATTAAGATTACTTCCGGTTATTGTAAAAGTTTGTGAGTTAGATGCAGTGCCATAAGTAGTAGTGAAAGGGGAAGCTGTGGATGTGCTAGTTGTAATAGATGGAACTGCAGCACTTACTGTAACAGATCCACTTATTGTTGCAGCTGTACATGGTGAATTATGACCAGATGTAGTAATAGTATAGGTTGATGTACCACTGCCAGTTGAAGTACCACTTATTGTAACAGTCTTCGCAACTGGATCCACAGTAGCTGTTAACCATGCTGGCAAACCAGTAACAGTAGCATTGGTTGCACTCCCACCGAATGTATATACCAAACTTACTGCTGACCCAGTGGGCACTGTCACTGTCTGACCACTTCCACTTGTATAACTAATTGTAGAAGCCGCATTCACCGTAACGGTCGCCGTAGCACTATTCACCGCACTACATACATCATTCTTTACAACAGCACGGTAATATCTAGTCGTTCCAAGATTTGTTGCAGTTAAACTTGTTGTCGTATTAGCAACATCAATAGCACCACTAAAATCAGCCGAAGTAGAATACTGCCACTTCGTAACACTCCCTGTAATCCCACTCAACGTCAACAAAGTACTATTTACATCCGCACACACAGTAGTTGAACCACTAATGCTTCCACCAACTGATACAGGAACCACCGTAACTGCACCGGAAAGGTTACTGTAAGTAAAATCACCATTTGTATTCGTAGCAACACAATAATAATAGTAAACACCTGATGTTGATATAATAGAAGGGGTAAATGTTGCAGAATTAGAGGTAGGCTCAATAAATGCATTTGGATCAGGTATTAAATTCGTTTGTTGAGTCCTATGCCATTGATAAGTCAAATTTGTTCCCCCAGCTCCATCTGAGGCAGTCACTGTAAACTGTGTAGGAGCTGTGTTTACACAAATACTTTGACTTGATGTTTGTGGGTTTACAGAAAAAGATGGTAGGGTGGTTTTGAATGAATTTAAATCACTACCAGGCGGAGAACTATTGTAAGCAAGTGAATAAGTACTACTTTTAAGAGTAACAGCATTAATTGTATTACTTAAATAAGTGCCCCCTGATCTGATCAATATATATATCGGACTACTTGATGAGACAGGCAGAGGTTTAAAAGCAAAGAAATTAGTTGAAGAGCCGCTACTTTTTCCAAAGATAACACCAGAAATAACTATAGAACCAATGTTAAGTCTTCCAAAACTATTGTTTCCGCCTGAAAAAGTGTTGTTTGTTTGAGTTGTGTCGGTAAACCTGATGTTTTGCGTTAAATAGCTATTGCTATTTGATATATCGATCTTATTATCAAATCCAGAATGGGTACTAGTTGAAACATAATAGTATGAAAAAGTGACGGATGGATTTTGAGCCTTAACAAAAAAGATGTTTCCCAAAATCAAAATAATGATTGAAACTACTCTACCCAACGCTCTCATCGAGCGGACACCACGGAACCAAGAAAACAATTTTTGAGCAATACCTACAACCATTCTTATGCGAAATGTTTTCCAAATGCATCATTGCATTTGATCAATGGTTGTTCAAAAGGAAAAATGGATTTTAAGCTGTTAGCTTAACAAGGGATTGGATAAAGTAGCCAAATACTAAAATTGGACAGGCTTTTGGTAGGATTGGACAAGAAAGAATATCAAAGATAGCCTAACTGGCTTCAAAATAACGCAAAAAGACCATATAATATTGTGATTTTGACTGAATTAAATCAATATTTTTCATGATCTTGGTCGTGCTGGTTCGATTCGAGGAGCAATTGACCTGTCCGAAATTTTTAAAATAACAGTAGATAATCAATCAATAAATTGATTAACATATTTATACATATATTATTTTTATTATATACGTATAGCAGTTTTTAAAAAACTGGACTAGCCTCCAGCTATCAAATTAGCATTTTTAAAATATTTAATAAGTCAAAATTAATTGCATTTAAACCCTATATTGCATCACCACCCGAACGAAAACCACGATTCCTGGTTAAAAGATTACTAAATGATCATTTACATCGCGGTTACCATCATTGTCTTCTCCATCCTGATGTTCGTCTACAACTTCAAAGAGAATAGGCATATAGGGTTCCTCTCTGTCTACTTGATCCTCTACGGACTGTATTCTATCACACATTTCGCTACTTTCTACAGCAAGAACCCGAATATGGTGGCATTTGCATGGAATAATTTCTCTCCATTTTACATGCTGGCCGGACCAGCACTCTTCTTCTACGTAAAAAGCAGCCTGGAAGACCGCATCAAATGGAAATGGTACCACTTGGGCCACCTGATCCCCTTTATAGTCCTTGCAATTGGCATCCTGCCCTATTGGCTTACATCCATCGATGAAAAAATCAAAGTGGGAGAACAAATTGTACAAGACATCAACAAAATGAAAACGATCAGGATGAACTGGCTCTTCTCCAACCTGTTCATATACCTGAGCAGACCCATTACGATCATTGGCTATAACATCGCCTCAGCCATCATTCTCATCAAAAAAATCAAAGAAGAAAAACAACCAAGCAAACAATTCAAACTGATTGTGAGATGGATCGCCATCCTACTCGGAGTCTCACAACTACTGTTGACCATCCTCGGAATCATGGGGGCCAATCTGTTCAATAACGATGTGAGTAGGATGCTTACAAAATACCAGGACTTGCATGCACTTGCAGGTGGTTTGTTTATTTTAATCCCTATATGTCTGTTGCTCTTTCCGCAAATTCTGTATGGCATTCCTGCGATTGAAAATGCCATTACAAAAATTGATCAAACACCCGTACACAATCACACTGAAAAGAAATCAGTTCAAAGTATAAATAAAAACCAAGCAGCATTTAAACAACTTGGCGAACGCATCCTTGAATATTTTGACAACGAAAAACCCTACCTCAAACAAAATTTTTCACTCACCGAACTTGCGTCAGCACTAAAGGTACCTCAACACCATATCTCCTACTGCTTCAGTGATTTTCTGGAAACAAGCTTCACCAAACTGAGGGCCGCCAAACGCATTGAATATGCACAAACCCTTCTTAAAGACGGCATCACAAAGGATTTTACGATGGATAAAGTTGCTGAACTTGCTGGCTTCTCCTCCCGCTCCACTTTCTTCAGCACGTTCAAGGAATTCACGGGAATGACACCAACGGAATATATGGATCAAAGGTGAATGATTAATGCTGATTTGTAATTATATTCACAACAAGAACTGATTTGAACAATGCTTCCCTTCAGCATCTATTGAAATGATTGTATATACTTTTTGCCTCTTCGTCATTATTGCATGCATCATTCTGTTTTACAACGGAAAAGCAAACAAAAACGCCTTCCTGCTTTCTGCCTACCTCATCATCTTCGGCATCTACCCGCTCACGTACCATTTTGCCTTTTACAGCGAAAATGATTTTATACTTGCCATCATCTTCTACAACTTCTCACCTTTGTACTTTCTGGCCGGACCCCTCGTATATTTCTATGTACAAGGAACATTGAAAGATAAAATTGAGTGGAAGCCCATTCACTTATTGCACCTGATTCCTGCTTTTGTTTTCACTGTCAATGCAATGCCATACCTTCTCTCATCATTCAATCATAAACTTGAATTCGCTCAACAGATTCACCAAAATGTAAATAACTTAAAAACATTGCAATACAACTGGTTCATACCTAATATCACCGGATTGATCGCAAGGCCCATATCAGTATCACTTTATATCACGGCATCATTCATCGAATTGTATAAAGTGAATAAATCCACCGTGCAAAAAACAAGACAATTGAATATCATCACGCGTTGGCTTATATCACTCCTTACCATTTCACTTTTTTTCATGATCATCTATGGCTTCGCAGGAATACTGGCAAACCAAAATGATATTCAAACTACATTCGGCATACTTCAAAGAATCAATTCTTTGATCGGGGGACTCTTTCTGATTATTCCGTTGATCATTGTGATGTTTCCACAAATTTTATACGGATTGCCGGTAAGAGATCTGTCTAAAGCAATGCCTGTAACAAAAGAACCTTATAATACCAAGAAATACATACAAAGCACCGTAAAAAATCAAGAAGCATTCAAAATACTCAGCCAAAAAATCCTTGAATATTTTGAAGCTGAAAAACCTTACCTCAAACAAAATTTTACACTTACGGAATTGGCTGCTGCACTTCATTGTCCTCAACACCACATCTCCTACTGCTTCAGTGATTTTTTGGATACAACTTTTACCAAACTAAGATCCACCAAAAGAATTGAATACGCCCAAAACTTACTGAGAGAGGGAACTACAAAAGATTTTACAATCGATCAAATCGCTGAAATGTCCGGATTCTCATCCCGCTCGACCTTCTTTAGTACGTTCAAGGAAATCACGGGAATGACACCAACGGAATTCATGGAACAATCCAAGTCTTCTTAAATTTCTTCCATTCCTGCCCGTAAAAATGGAATGGTGGGAAGGGTTGCGATCAAACGCAATTCTTCATGTAATTTGGTTTCATTGTCAAGAAACCTGAATATCCTGTCAATCGGATTTTTCTGAAACATTTTCTTGAAAACAACATCGCCTGGAACCCGACGCTTGATCAATACATTCAGCAATACCCTGTCAAACCAATTGTACCGCTGATCCATTTTTGTTGGATGATAAAAAGGCTTGCCTGTTTTTTTCAACTGCTCCACAATCAAGGCTGACTGCTTCTGGATAAACATAAATGTAAATCCACTCGAAGCCTTTGTTTGTCCGCCTGCTGTTCCAATGTACATCGTATTCCCTTCCACCCGCTTGAACTTCGCACTGGTCATGGGTATGATCCCAAATTCTTCCTCCTCTATTGTATATGCAACATCATGTAAATAATCTTTCATGTAATTTTTCAATCCGTCAATGTATGCTTCCTCACTCAATAATTTCTCTGTAAACAAGGTATACTCTACCAATGCTTTTCGTTTCGTTAAAGGCATTACATACACAAAGGTTGTGCCATGGTGCTGTGAAACCCTGAAATCCATCAATGTACACGCATTTACATCAAACAAATCCTCCTCCGTTTCAATGACCCAGCCCTTGAAATGCTGCAGCAAATGATGTGCATTTTTTTGTTGCATGGAATCATCAAATAAAATGCTGTTGAATGCATGCCCCCCCTTGTATTCACCCCCTTCCGAGAAAACCCTTACCCCGTCTGATTCCTGTTGAATCGACATCACCTTGTCGTACACGACGGTAATATTGGGAGATGATGTAATCTTTTTATAACAATGTTTGTAAAAATCAATGCCGCGGATCATCTTATACCGATACGATCCCAATTCTTTCAAGGATGAATAACCATCTGCGTGAAACCATGCACTGCTCCATTGCTTGCAGACAACTGATTCAAAAAATCCTTTGCCCTGCTCCCAGAAACACCAGGTGCGGTCGTTCAGGTTTTTTTCTGACTGCTCAATGAGTAAAATATTTTTGTTGGATAAACTCGGCTCAGACAAGATGTGCATGATCAAACTCAAGCCGGAACAGCCGCCGCCTGTTACTATGTAATCGTATGTATGATTTGTTGTGATGGTTGGAGTTGTTGTAGTGGTTGTAATTGTTGTAGTTGTTGTAGTGGTTTTCATAGTTGTCGTTGTTGTCATTGTTATTGATTAACAAAGACTACTCAACAAGATTTTCAAGATCATTGATATCTTTTGCTCTGCCTGCTGTTTTTTTCAATGCGATCAAATCATTTTTATGAATAGTTCTTACCTCCAGTTGGTCTTCCAGAAAAATGACTGCTCGTTCAAAAGCAGATGCAAAATCAATGCCATCGATTTTAATCATCAAATCTATTGCGACTGGAGGAAGACCAAATGTAAATACATCCCAGGCTGTATGATAGAGAAAATTTTCCTCAGTCATATCAAACACTGGCATGCCAAACTCCATAAATGATTTCTTGATCTGAATATAGTTCTCTGGAGTTCTATCAACCCATATATCCATATCACCCGTCGTCCGAGAATAGCCATGTAAAATCACAGAATATCCTCCAACCAATATGTATCTGACCTGATGTTTATTTAAAGCAGAAATAAAATCCCGAAAATCACTGTTAAAAATATTACCCATTAAGATGAAAGGGATTTGGTAGAAAACTTTGTCCTGTCCATCCTGGGGGGATTGTTTACATCATAATTATATGCAACACTGTTCAAATATGCTGCAACCTTCAACCTTTCCTGCCATGTCATTTTTTTATATACAGAAGCATGATCAGCAGCTTCTTTTAAAGTCTGAGCTTTGAATGCATTTCTATCTAACTTAAAATCGCTCATTTTTTAGCTTTATGATCTCTCTTTTTGGTTGTTAGTTGTCATGGTTGTGATGGTTGTCATTGTTGTCTTGGTTGTCTTGGTTGTCATTGTTTTTAATGATTTATAAATAAACTATAAGTAGACAACAACGATAACAATGACAACTATGATATCAACTTATAACTTACAACCTATAACCTACAACTTATTCCGGCGCATACTCCACTTTCTTGTTCTTCATCAACTGCTTGTCGCGCTGGACTTTCTCCCAATATTTTTTGTGGACGTACAACATGCCGAAACTTTCTCCGTCATGCTTTCCCAAATGCTTGTGGTGCATCTTGTGCGCCCAACGGATGGCACGCACATAGGTATTGTTGCTTCTTGAAAACCATTTGAACCGCTGGTGAATGATCACATCATGCACCATGAAATAGGCAAATCCATATGCCATGATCCCAAATCCGATCGCCTGCAACCACCACATGCCCGGCTGGATGCCGATGTAAATGCATGTCATGCTGGGGATGGCGAAAATCACAAAAAACGCATCGTTCTTTTCAAAGAATCCGGGTTCCACCTGATGATGATCCTTGTGCAAATACCACAAAAATCCATGCATCACAAAACGGTGGGTACACCAGGTGATGCCTTCCATCAACAAAAAAACACCGAGCACGATCAAAGCGTAATACAATGGTATCATGGGATAAATTTACGACTCTTTTGGATGATAAAAATGAGTTGTCCCGGTGATGGCGGTCAGTCGGCCGATCGCCTACCAGGACTTATTTTGTAACAAATTATTATCGAATCAGTTCAATCATCCCCCATGAAAAAACTCCTCCTGGTTTTCGACGGCGCACACTTCTCCGAAGGTGCTTTCAAAATGGCCAATTTCCTCCATGAACAGGAACAAATGCTGGTAACAGGCATTTTCCTTCAACCAATCGATTACCGCGACATGGTGGGATACAGCAGCATGGGCGCGGCATCGCCCGTCTCCGTAACCCCCTACCCAACCGATGAAACTGCCATCACCCAAAACATGGCAAGGTTCGCAGAACGCTGTCAGCATGCGGGCATGGAGTTCCGCAGCCACCGCGATACCGATATGTTCGCCCTGCAGGAACTGCAAAAAGAATCGCGCTTTGCCGATCTGATGATCCTCAGCGCAGAAATTTTTTATGACAACGTTGGCAAGGAACAACCGAATGACTACCTGAAGAGAATCCTCCGACAAACGGAATGCCCAATTTTGCTCGTCCCGGAAAACTACGCCCTCCCCAACAAAATCCTGTTGGCATATGATGGGAAACCCGAGTCAGTGTATGCCATCAAACAATTCACCTACCTGTTTCCGCATTTCTATCAATGGGATACCAAACTGATTACACTCGAAGAGGATGGAGCCGAATTTCCGCACCAGGACCTGATCATTGAACTGGCTTCCAAACATTTTGCCAACCTCACGATGGAAATCATCAACGACGAATCCAAGAAAACCTTTCATACCTGGATCAAGTCACACAAAGAATACATGCTCGTCGCAGGCGCCTTCGGCAGAACAGAACTGTCCAATATTTTCAACAGGAGTTTTGTCTCAGATGTGATCAGGGATCATAGTATTGTAGTGTTTGTGAGTCATAAGTAAGTTGTAGTTGTTGTAATTGTTGTAGTGGTTGTAATAGTTATCATGGTTGTCATTGTTGTCGAGTTGTAATTATTACCAACTTATCACTTACACCTCTCTGGGGCGAACAAGCCAACAACCTACAACCACTACAACAACTACAACAATGAGTACCATGACAACTATGACAACTTTTAATACCTTTGCGCACAAATAAAGATGTATGCAAAAAGGTCCTGTTTCACAGTTCATCCAACACCACTACCGCCATTTCAACGCAGCTGCCCTTGTAGATGCTGCCAAAGGCTATGAACAACACCTGTTGGAAGGTGGAAAAATGATGGTGACCCTCGCTGGGGCGATGAGTACCGCCGAGCTGGGCGTTTCACTGGCTGAAATGATCCGCCAGGGGAAAGTGGACATCATCTCTTGCACAGGTGCCAACCTCGAAGAAGACATCATGAACTTGGTGGCACACAGTCACTATAAAAGAGTACCCAATTACCGCGACCTTACCCCGCAACAGGAATGGGAATTGCTGGAAAAGGGATTGAACCGTGTCACAGATACCTGCATTCCGGAAGAAGAAGCATTCAGAAAAATCCAACACCATATTGTAAGCCTCTGGAAAGATGCCGACGCAAAAGGCGAGAGATATTTCCCGCATGAATTCATGTATAAACTCCTCAACAACGGGGTGATGAAAGCCGATTATGAAATTGACGTGAAGGACAGCTGGATGATCGCAGCTGCTGAACGCAACCTGCCGATCATTGTCGGCGGTTGGGAAGATTCCACCATGGGAAACATCTTTGCATCCTACATCATCAAAAATGAAATGAAAGCAACCACCATGAAAAGTGGCATCGAATACATGGTATGGTTGTCTGATTGGTACAGAAAAAACAGCGGCGGCAAAGGCGTGGGGTTCTTCCAGATCGGCGGTGGCATTGCGGGTGATTTCCCGATTTGCGTGGTGCCGATGATGTACCAGGATCTTGAGTGGCATGATGTGCCTTTCTGGAGTTATTTCTGCCAGATCAGTGATTCAACCACTTCGTACGGATCCTACTCCGGTGCAGTTCCCAACGAAAAAATCACCTGGGGTAAACTCGACATCAACACTCCCAAATACATCGTTGAAAGCGATGCAACCATTGTCGCTCCACTTATTTTTGCTTATATCCTCGGCTGGTAGACCATGAAAGAAGCATTCCAATTCACCTGCACGCGCGTTCAACAAAATGGTTGGGAAGAAATTGTATTGAGGGATCAAAAAACAAATTTCTCCGCTACCATCCTTCCTGCAGGTGGTGCTGTCCTGAACAAATTGGAAGTTGTACACCGTGGACAAACACTCAATCTGGTAGAGGGATTTGAGAATGCAGATGATTGGAGGGAAAACAAAACCAAAGGTTGCAAAGGGGCAAAGCTTTCTCCCTTTGTATGCAGACTCAATCATTCAACATACGAATGGCAAAATGTAAAATACACCTGTGATAAACATGTCCTGAACGGACACGCCATTCATGGGATACTCTATGATGCCGCACATAAAATTGAACTTATTGAATCGAACGATTTCTATGCTGCATGCAAAATGTATTACCGATACGACGGATCCCATCCCGGCTATCCATTCCCCTATGACATGAATGTGCGCTACAAATTGGAATCGGAGGGCAGGCTGACCATCACCACCACTGTCCACAACAGAGGTGGCAAAACGATACCAATGGCAGATGGCTGGCATCCCTACTTCAAAATTGGTGAAACCATCGATACAGCTTCGTTGCAAATCAACGCGAAAATGCATTTGGAATTCAACCAGGATTTGATACCCACTGGTGAAACCGTCGATGATGAAAGATGGTACAAGGGAGGAAAACTGAAAGATGTTTTTCTCGACAATTCCTATTTGTTGCAACAGAGAGATCCGCAACCGCATGCAACCTTGTCTGATGAAAGCGTGGGACTCGCCATTCACTTCTATCCCGAGAAAAGCTATCCGATTTTGCAGGTATACACCCCTCCACACCGAAGATCGATTGCCATTGAGAACCTGAGTGCAGCACCGGATGCGTTCAACAATGACATCGGACTCATCCACTTACAGGCAGGCGAAAGTTATGATTTCAGAACAATGATCAGAGTAGATTCCTTTTGATGTAGTTGATGCTGTAACCCACACGTTTGGAAATTTCTTCCATCGATTTTTCCTGAGCCAACATATCGCGCACGATATCCTGTTTGATAGCTTTCAACAGGATGAGTCCACTGGTATTGTATTTCTTCAATATCCTGTTCAACTGAACAGTAGAAGTTTCAAAATATTCTGCCACCGACTCAACACTGATGATGCTTGGATTGTCGAGCACCACCTGACGAATATTCTCGGGATTGATCGCCATTGCCTTGCGGGTTAGTTTGGCAACTTGGTTTTTGCGCTGTCTGTTGTGATACAAAAGAATGGAAATGAACAGCAGCAAAGCCGCAAGAAAAATTATCAGGATCCAGTTGCTCTTGTATTGGGTGCTTTTGAATTCGACTGCCTTAAACCTATTCACCACGTCATTGAGCAATATCCATTTGTCAATGACAAAGAGTCCCTCGATGGATCCCGCATAAATCAAATCCCTGAATTGAACCAAAGCATATTTATTGAACTCGGTATTGGGGATCAGTTCATAAATTTTTTCATCATATTTGATGTAGAGACCGTGTCCCGTTGCAATCATTAGCTCTCCATTGATATAAAGGGTTTGAACCGCATCATAAATGGGATACAGCAATTTGGATTTCAAATTGGATAGTTCAAGTTCAAATATCCCTGATTTGGTGGAGAGAATGGCATGTTCATTTTCAGGACAGAAATTGACATCGTAAACCGGCGAACCGATTTTTACTTTCACAATCGGCTTATTCGCTTCATATATGTATACATACCCATCCCTGTTACAGACATAGGCTTTATTTTCGAGCCATGCCACATCATAGAACTCCTCTTTTGGGTTCAACAAAATAGTGTCAATGATTCGATCATTTGTAAGGTCAATTCTTCCGAAACCCTCATTGCTCAGATAATAAGTATCCTTGTTGTGTGTAATCAGTTTTCTGAAATGATGATTGGTCGCGGGACTGAATACAATCTTTTGCCATTGGCCTGCTTCCAGTATAAACAGTTGATCTGAGCACAAATAAAATCGATTGTTGATTTTACTCGCCTCTCCGCTTGCATAGTTAATCCCTTTGATGGTATCCAATCCAAAAACATTGTAGGCCGAATCTTTGTATATGGCAGAATAGGTGGAAGTAATTTTAGTGGAATCATCCACATAGATATGCCGAACCGATTCCCATCGATTTTTGATTTTGTAAAAACTTCTTACCTCATATTTTAAAATGCTGCCCCTGAAAACCGCGTAATATTCATTTCCATCAACAGCTACTGTTATATTATCATGGTGATATCCGGGGAGATAAATTCCAACCGGATCATAAGGCGCAATTTTTGTAGGTGGCAGATGGTCTGTATGGTAGGTGGTGAAATTGCCCTTTCTGTCGATCTTGCTCAACCAGGTATGTTTGCCTATATTTTCTGGCTGCAAGCGCTGAATCACCTCGAATTCCTTGTCCTCATTCAACCGATAGATGGCCGAGGGCGTCCTGGCGATAATGACCTCACCTCCCCCGTCAATATTATATACCGGTTCATTAAATGTAAATATCTTGGTCAGGATCGTGTCCTGGGAAAAAACAGAAAATGGAAGTATTAAAAATATTATTAATATGTTTAGCGAAACATATTTTTTTATAACATAAAATGGCATTATTAGTACAATATTTTTATAAAAATACATTTTTATCTCTTTTAGTACATTTTTTTTGAAAATATATGGTAAATGTATTTTAATATAGCACAAATGCTGTTTAAAATAATACATCTGTAGATTACATTTGTCCTGATTTATAGCTAAGGGCCATAGATCAACCCGTTTTAAAAAACAATATCCTTTCGAGCTCTGTTTCTACAGGGCTCTTTTTGTTAGCAGCCGTTAATATCTTAGTTGTAGTTATTATAAGTTGTAAGTTGTAAGTTGTAAGTTATTGGTTTTCATTGTTTTCAGGTTGTCATAGTTGTCATGATTGCTTTGTTTATATATGTCATGGCTGTTAACCTACAACTTATAACCTACAACTTACAACCATGACAACCATGTCAACAATGACAACAATGACAACCTTAAACTTTAACCGTTAACCGTCAACAGCTCGCTCCACTTCGTCGTAAACCTCCCACTCCGCATCTCCTGCCGCATTTTCCAGTTGCGGGAGAGCCCAGAGGCTCCAAACTTGATCATATCGTCCCGCATGCTGAAATTGATATTGTCCAGCACCCCCATCAGTGCACGGTTTTGCTGTTTAATAGGAGGCGAAAAGAGATCCCCCTGCAGGGCATCGTCGGGAACAATCCCTCCAAGGATCACTCCTGCTTTTTTGTACTTGATCCCCTTTCGGTAAAGCGATTCAACCAGTGGAAGGGCCGCCTTGGTGAGTTCCCCTGTATCAGCCGTGGGATGCAGGAGGGTATGGTAGCGATGGTGGCTCTGTGGATTGTATACATACTTCTCGCCTGCTTGTCCGTCGCTTACCACAAACACATCGATCGTACTCGCAGCACTGTATTGTCTGCGTAATTTTTCTGCGGCACGCGCAGTGAAGGTGGCCACCGCTTCCCTGAGCGGCTGCAAATCAAACACGGGTTTTCCGAACATGCGGGTGGTGGCGATGACCTTCTTTTTTTCAAGCGGATCTTTCAACTGAATGCATGACTCGCCCTTCAGCTCTTTGATCATGCGCACCCCCACGACGCCCCCCAATTCTTTGCGTGCCCACTCTTCGGGCATATGGCGAAGCTGCCAGGCGGTATTGATCCCATAATACTCTTTCAGTTTTCGGGCATAGCGGCGGCCGATGCCCCAGAGATCGGCCACATCGGTTTGCTCCAACGCCTGCTGCAGCTGGTCTTCTGTTTGCAGCACCATGACGCAACCCGTTGCCTGCTTGTTTTTCTTGGCCAATCTGTTCGCGACCTTGCTCAATACTTTTGTCGGGGCGATGCCAATCGATACGGGAATGCCCGTCCACTCCACCACCACATCCCGCAATACCTGTGCGAATCCATTAAGGGATGCAGCAGGCAGATGATCCAAGCATACAAAAGCTTCATCCACCGAATAGACCTCCACACACTTATATATATGATGATCGGTCAGCACGCGGAGGGTCTCCATCACCCGCTTGCTCATATCCCCGTACAAATGATAGTTGGAAGAAAAAACAGTGATGCCCTTTTCGCGGATCAATGGTTTGATTTCAAAAAAAGGCACGCCCATGGCAACACCTGCCTGCTTGGCTTCATCCGACCGCGAAATAATGCATCCATCATTATTGCTCAATACAACAACGGGTTTGTATTGCAGATCCGGGCGAAACAATCTTTCGCAGGAGCAGTAGAAGCTGTTGCAGTCAACAATTGCATACATAGGTGAGTTGTTAGTTGTAATTGTTGTAGTTGTTGTAATAGTTATCGTTGTTGTCGAGTTATCATTGTTGTCCACTTATAACTTACAACTTACAACCAGATAACAATGACAACCATGACAACCATTATAACCATTACAACGGATGTATTACATAGCTTACCACCCCCCAAATAGAAAACTCCGCAAAGGGATCGACTTCAATGGGAGCAAGGCGGTTGGTTTCGGGAATGAGTCGAATGCGGTTGAAGCCTTTTTCAAAACGGCGGATCAGCATCTCGCCGTTCAAGACGGCAATGACGACTTTGCCCGTTGCGGGTTTGATGCTGCGATCGACAATGACGGTATCGCCATCAAAGATGCCGGCACCGATCATGGCGTCGCCACGGACCCGCATGAAAAAAGTGGCGGGCTTGTTGCGGATCAGTTGCTCATTGAGATCAATCCCCCTCTCGGCAAAATCATCCGAGGCTGCACCAAATCCAGTGGCATTGATGGTTTTGACCTGTTGTTGCGTGTATTGTTTGGAACCGGCATAGGCAGTTCCCTGATAAAGTTCCCCATCCATAATTGCTAATTTATTTAGCAATTATATACTAATATTTTTAGTTTTTGAAATTTAGTTTTTCTCTCCGAGGAACCAGCTTGGCTTGCCCTTCACATGGGTGAGTCCGAAGCGCTGTATGCAGTCCTTGATATGCCGTACCGCTTCTTCAATGGAGTCGGTTACGAGGAACAACTGGAGGTCTTCTTCGGAGATGGTCTTGATCTCCTTCATCTTTTCAATATGTTCTATCAATTCCTTGTGAAAGGCCTTGGAAAAAATGATGACGGGAAACTCTTTGATTTTTTTGGTCTGGATCAGGGTCATCGCCTCAAACAATTCATCGAGCGTTCCGAATCCGCCTGGCATGATCACAAATGCATAAGAATATTTGATGAGCAATGTCTTGCGCACAAAAAAATACCGCATGTTCACCCACTTGTCCAGATAGGGATTCGGATATTGTTCCATGGGCAAAACAATATTGCATCCCACCGATCTTCCACCTACATCCTTGGCCCCGCGGTTCGCAGCTTCCATCAGTCCGGGTCCGCCTCCTGTCAAAATGGTAAATCCCAATTTCGCTGCCTCCGCAGAAAATTTTCGGGTGAGCTCGTAATACTCGCTTCCCTCCTTGAACCTCGCTGATCCAAACACCGTTACACAGGGTCCGCTGAAATGCAATGCCCGGAATCCGCGAATGAACTCAATGCAAACCTTGATGACAAACGTGAAATCAGCCCAACGCGAACGGGGACCTTCTAAAAATTGAATTTCTTTTTGCGGCATGGTATAAAGTTAACAAGAGGAAGCACGAAAAAAAACCCTCTCTAAAAATAGAGAGGGATCATCTAATGAAAATCATTCCACAGGGTACGAACAAACGAATCACTTATAAAATGAAGAGTCCTGTAGAATCAGATAATCATCAACTACAGCATAAAGTTAAACATCACAGGGACAGCAAAGAGTAAGGTACAACGATAATTTACACGATTACGTATTTACGCTTACATGTCATATGTAAGAATATAAAAAATGATTTAAATCAGTTTATCCGGTCAGCACGGTCATTTCAAAAAATAGGATCAGACCCGACATTTGTCAGAACCTTTAAAAAACAGTGCATATGGATGGGAAAATTTTGGATTTGTTCATGAAAGAAAACGATGCCTGGGATGACATGATCACGCGGCAAAAAAAAGAGATCCCGGATCTTGAAAACATGTTGTCGGCTGCCATGAAATTTAAAAAAGCAATGGACGAGGAAACTGCAACATCTTTTCAACACCTGAAAAAGGAAATGCACAACCAGCAGGATTTCATGGACGAACTGAAACGCGAGTTGGCAAAACAGCAACGTTATCTGGCAAATGAGAAAAAAGTGAAGGACTTCCCCATCAATTCATTGCTGATGCAAAATGCATTGAGAGAACGCATCCGGATCGTAGAAAAAAATTTTCTCGATCTGAAATGTAACTACCTCAATTACCTGGCGAGTAGTTTGTAAGATTGATATATAAGGACTCTGATACAGCAATAGCTTGCAGTCACTGTTGCGAAGACTGCGATGTACCCATTTGGTTGGACAAGGAAGTATTTTGCTGTGAAGGATGCAAACAGGTCTATATCATCCTGCACGAAGAAGATCGCTGTGATCCGGCCATGATGGCTTCTCTGGCAGGTGTGCAACCGAAAGGAAAATTCAAATCAGACAAGTGGGACTATCTCGATGAACCTGCTATTGCAGCAAAGCTTGTCAGTTACCAGGATGACAAACAAGTGCATCTTACCCTCACATTGCCCAACATGCACTGCGCAAGCTGCATCTGGCTGCTGGAACATTTGCAGCGCATCAATAAAGGTGTGATTTCATCGAAGGTGGACTTCAACCGAAAAGAAGTTGCAGTGGTAATCAACCCTGCCATGCTAAAACTGAGCCAACTCGCCTCGCTGCTGGAATACATCGGATACCCACCGCAAATCAGCTATGCAGATGGCATTGCCAACAAAAAAAATCCATACAAATACCAAACCATTTTGAGAATAGGTGTAGCAGGATTCTGCTTCAGCAACATCATGATGCTGAGCTTCCCGGATTATCTCGCAACAAATGGGATCGATGAAAAACTGCTTACCAAAACCTTCAGCTATATCAGTCTCGCGCTCTCCATCCCTGTCCTGTTCTACGCTGCTGCTCCATTCTTCATCCAGGCATGGAAGGGACTGCGACAACGTTTTCTGAACATCGATGCGCCGATTGCATTGGCCATCCTCATCACGTTTGCAAGAAGTGTTTATGAAATTTTAACTGATGTCGGAACAGGATATCTCGATTCGATGAGCGGCATCGTATTTTTCATGCTCCTGGGAAGATGGTTTCAGGAGAAAACTGAAAAAGCCATTTCGTTTGACAGAGACTATACATCCTATTTTCCCATGAGCAGTCTGGTGAAAAGAGGAACAGAAAAAAAATATATTCCGATTGAACAGATTGCAAAAGATGATCTGCTGTTGATCAAAAACCAGGAGCTGATTCCAGCAGATGCTGAATTGATCGCAGGAACAGCAACGATTGATTACAGTTTTGTTACGGGAGAAAAAGATCCGGTGAATGTAGAACCTGGACAAATCATTTTTGCGGGTGGGAAACAACTCGGGACCCTCATCGAATTGAAAGTATTGAAATCCGTCGCGGCAAGTCACTTGACCAAACTATGGAACAACGATGCTTTTCACAACCAAAAAAACAAAGAAGCTTCCTTCATTCATCCATGGAGCAATTATTTCAGCGTCGTACTGTTCAGCATTGCGCTGACGGCAGGTATCTACTGGCAGCTCAATGACCCAAGTTTGACCTGGAAGGCTGTCACCTCCATCCTAATCGTTGCTTGTCCATGTTCCCTCCTGCTTTCTGCAACATTCACATTTGGAAATCTCCTGCGCATCTTTGGAAAGCATGGCATGTTCCTGAAAAACGCACATGTCATCGAGCAACTCTCCACTGCTGACACCATTGTATTTGACAAAACAGGAACACTGACATCTAATCAAAGATCAGCTATTCAATACCAGGGAAAAATACTCATGCATGAGGAACGCATGCTGATCAAATCTGTTGCTTCACAATCGGCTCACCCACTGAGCAAGAGCATTGCATCTTGGGATGAATGGGAACAAGACAACAGGTTTTCTGCCATTGATCAATACAGGGAAATTGCAGGAAAAGGCATTGAAGCAATGGCGGGCAACAGCACAATCCGGATGGGCAGCATGGATTTTGTTTGTGATCAGCGATGGTTTTCGGATATCATGCAAGCAGAGGGCAGCATGGTGCACGTCAGCATCGACGGATTGTACAAGGGAAGATTCCAACTGCAGCAATCCTACCGCGAGGGTGTCTTTGAGATGATCCATCAATTGTTGCAGCAAAACAAATCCATTCATGTATTGAGCGGCGACAACAACAAAGAAGAAGCATACCTGAAGAAAATGTTCAACCAGGAGGTATCCTTTCACTTTAACCAGGATCCCAATGACAAGTTGAAATACATCCAATCGCTTCAGGCAAAGGGGAAAAAAGTAATCATGGTAGGCGACGGACTCAATGATGCCGGTGCTTTGCAGCAAAGCGATGTGGGTATTGCTGTAACTGATCAGTCCAATTATTTCACACCCGCCTGCGATGCCATTCTGGAGGGAGCTGCTTTGCATACACTGAACCGATTGATGCAGCTTGCCCGTTCAGGTAAAACCATTGTTGCGATAAGTTTTACCTTATCCATTGCCTACAACATCGTTGGCATGTATTTTTCTACCCAGGCATTGCTCTCACCGCTCATCGCCGCTATACTCATGCCAGCAAGTACGATTAGTATTATCGTGCTTACCTATCTGGCGGGGAAGGTTGTAGGTTATCAGTTAACCGTTAACAGTTAACATTTAACGGTTAACCGTTGAAAACATGACCAAAATCATCTCCCAACTTGAATCCAATCATGTACGGCTGAATTTCATGCCGATACATTTGAGAAATTTTTTTCGTTGAGCGTCATTATCATTCTGATTATAGCAAGCCTTTTGGTCGCTTCAGGTTTTCTCCTTGCATTTATCTGGTCCGTTCGCAAGGGGCAGTTCGAAGATGAAGTATCGCCATCTGTAAGGATGTTATTTGAAGACAAGACCTTCAGCGATGCATCTTCCACTAGCCAAAAACCTTAACATGCATTTAGAAAGATTCTCGTACGACAACAAGATCGTTAGAAATTTCGCCTTTGCCACCATCATCTGGAGCATCGTTGGTATGCTCATCGGAGTATGGGTAGCCTTGCTCATGGTATATCCACAGCTCAATGTGGGCGGGATTCCTGTTGGAAAAGAAACCATTGGATTGACCTTCGGAAGATTGAGACCCCTGCATACCAATGCAGTGATTTTCGCATTTGTGGGCAATGGCATTTTCATGGGTTATTATTACTCCCTCCAACGCCTCCTGAAAACAAGAATGGCGAGCGACCTGCTGGGCAAGATCCATTTTTGGGGATGGCAATTGATCATTGTTGCTGCCGCAGTTTCTATTCCACTTGGCATGACCACGGGCAAAGAATATGCTGAACTGGAATGGCCAATCGATCTTGCGATCACACTGATCTGGGTGGTATTCGGACTCAATATGTTCATGACCATCTTAAAAAGAAGAGAGAGACATCTCTATGTGGCTGTATGGTTCTACATCGCAACGTTTGTAACTGTGGCAGTATTGCACATCGTCAACTCCATCGAATTACCCATATCATTCATGAAATCATACTCATGGTATGCAGGTGTACAAGATGCGCTTGTGCAATGGTGGTATGGGCACAATGCTGTTGCATTCTTTCTGACAACACCTTACCTGGGACTGATGTACTACTTCATGCCCAAGGCTGCCAACAGACCCGTTTATTCGTACCGTTTATCCATCATTCATTTTTGGGCTCTGATTTTTCTATACATCTGGGCAGGTCCGCATCACCTGCTCTACACTGCTTTGCCTAACTGGGCGCAGTCACTTGGAGTGGTATTCAGCTTCATGTTGATCTTCCCCAGTTGGGGTGGCATGATCAATGGATTGTTGACACTACGCGGTGCATGGGACAAGGTAAGAGAAGATGTGATCCTGAAATTCATGGTGGTGGCTGTAACAGCTTATGGAATGTCAACCTTCGAGGGTCCGATGCTGTCACTCAAAAATGTAAATGCCATTGCACACTTCACCGATTGGATCATTGCTCACGTGCATGTCGGTGGACTCGGATGGAATGGTATGCTCACATTCGGTATTCTTTATTGGTTGATTCCCAAAATTTATAAAACCGATTTACACTCCAAACAACTCGCCAACGCACACTTCTGGATCGCCACGTTGGGAATACTTTTCTATGCAGTGCCTATGTACTGGGCCGGATTCAAACAAAGCCTGATGTGGAAGGAATTCACTGAAGCTGGAAACCTGAAATACCCCTTCCTTGAAACCGTTACGCAAATGAAGCCCTTCTATGCTTTGAGAGCATTTGGAGGAACACTCTACTTCGTTGGTGCATTGCTGATGGTATACAATTTATTTGCAACAGTCAGGAAAGCCAAAGTACAGGATGATGAAGCAGAAGCTCCAGCCTTGGAGGGAAGCTATGCAGCACATGGAAGTGAACACTGGCACAGACCTATTGAAAGAAAACCAGTTCCCTTCCTTGTGCTCACACTGATCGTAATCCTCCTCGGTGGGATCATTGAATTGATTCCGACATTTCTTGTCAAATCAAATGTTCCTTCCATTGCAAGTGTACAACCCTATACACCACTTGAATTGCACGGAAGAGATATTTACATCAGAGAGGGTTGCTATACCTGCCACTCTCAAATGATACGACCTTTCAGATCTGAAACCGCCCGATATGGCGAATATTCAAAAGCAGGTGAATTTGTATATGACCATCCATTCCAATGGGGATCAAAAAGATCTGGTCCCGATTTGGCAAGAGAAGGTGTTGGCAACAACAAAAAATCAAACAGCTGGCATTACAATCACTTTGATGATCCGGAAGCCATTTCAACTGGATCCATCATGCCTTCCTATTCATTCCTGTTGGATCAGGAGCTGGATACTGCAACCACTGCGGCAAAGATCAAAGCCATGCAGCAATTGGGTGTGCCTTATGAAAAAGGGTTTGAGGCAACAGCAAATGAAAACCTGATGAAACAGGCAAATGAAATCACAGCCAACTTGAAAGAGGATGGCATCAAAACACCTCCCAACAAAGAAATCATTGCTGTCATTGCATACATGCAACGCCTGGGGACTGACATCGAAAAATTCAAAACTGCAAAAAACTAAACCATGTTCAAATTCATCAAACAATACGCAGAGAAAATTGATGGCATTGCAATCTATCCATTGATTGCACAATTCATATTCATCACTTTTTTCATTCTTGTCATCATCTATGCCATGAAAATGAGCAAAGCCGGTATCGACGAAATGAAAAAGCTTCCACTCGACCAATAACCATCAAATACAAACATATGTTCTTCAAAAAATACAGACTCAACGCAGCTTTCCTGGCATTCACTGCACTGCTTGCCTCTACTGGAAATGTATTTGCACAAGCAGCAGAAGCTCCAAAGGCAGATACCAACATGTTACAGCTGACACTGATGATTACAGCAGTCGTATTGGTCGGAGTGATTTGGCTGTTGAGTCAGGTCATGATCACGCTTTCTAAATCAGTCCTGAAAAAAAGAAAAGAGGAAGGAAGCATCAAGGCATTGACCATTCTGATTGGCTCATCCTTGTTGGCTTCAGTGGCCAATGCACAGGATAGCTATATTGTAACAGGATTAAAAAATGATGGTAATTATGGCGGAATGAGCTTCATGGGATTCTACGCATTGATTGCTGTCATAGCCATTGAGCTGGTGGTGATTGTTTACTTCTCCATCATGATTCGCAGGTTGTTCAGAGATCTCTCCGGCGAGGCAGACAAAGCATTGGCAAGAGCAGATGAGCCAAGCAAATGGCTGAAATGGTGGAATGAGCTTGATAAAAAATGGATGACCAAGGCAGTACCGGTTGAAAAAGAGGCAGATATTTTATTGGATCACGATTATGATGGGATCAAGGAACTCGACAATGCACTCCCACCTTGGTGGAAATACGGTTTCTATATAACAGTGGTGGTGGGCATCATCTATCTCTTCCATTTTCATGTATGGGGAACGGGTAAAAATCCGGATCAGGAATATGCGGAACAAATGGCAGAGGGTCAAAGACTGGAGGAGCAATACAAGGCCAGAACCAAAGACATTGTTGATGAAAACAATTTAACACTGGCCGATGCAGATGGCATTGCTGCGGGCAAAGCACTCTACACACAATCATGCGTTGCATGCCACGCACCTGATGGCGGCGGCGGAATTGGTCCCAATCTGACAGACAACTATTGGATACATGGCGGCAAACTTTCTGAAATATACAAGACCATCAAAATAGGCTATCCGGAAAAAGGCATGCAATCTTGGCAAAGCATGTACAGTCCAGTTCAAATGAGAAACCTGGCCAGCTTTGTACAATCACTCAAAGGTGCAAAAACTGCAAATCCAAAAGAACCTCAGGGAGATCTCATGCAAGAAGAAGCCGCAGCAACTGCGCCGGTGGACAGCTCATCAGCGAAAGCTGTTAAATGATAAAACAAGATGATCAAGGCAAATGAAAAAGAAAATGTGATCGATCAGGCATTCAGAGATTCTATTGCAACCATTGATCAAAAAGGAAAAAGAAAATACATCTTTCCGAAAAAACCCAAGGGTGCTCTTTACAACAAGAGGACCCTTGCTTCTGTCATCTACCTGATCTTGTTTTTTTCGCTCCCTTGGATCAAGATCAATGATGAACCTTTCATCATGCTGAATGTGCTGAAAAGAAAATTTATTCTTTTTGGTCAAATTTTTGGTCCGCAGGACTTCTTCATTTTCGCTTTGGGGATGCTGACATTCATTGTTTTCATCATTGTATTCACAGTTATATTCGGTCGTGTTTTTTGTGGATGGGCTTGTCCGCAAACCATCTTCATGGAAATGGTATTCAGAAAAGTGGAATACTGGATTGAAGGTGATTTCATGAAACAACAGCAGCTGAAAGCAATGCCATGGAATGGTCTCAAAATCAGAAAGCGCGCAACCAAAATCACCGTATTTTATTTGATCTCCTTTGTCATTGCCAATTATTTCATGGCTTACCTCGTCAGCATGGATGAAGTGCTGCGCTATGTGCACGAGGGCATTCCTGCCCATGCAGCCACTTTTTTATCCTTGATCATTTTCACAACAATTTTCTTTTTTGTTTACTACTGGTTCAGAGAGCAGGTATGTATTGTGGTTTGTCCCTACGGCAGGTTGCAGGGAGTATTGCTGGATAAAAATTCGATTGTGGTTGCATACGATTATGTGAGAGGTGAACCCAGAGGTAAGAAATCTGAAAGCAATGCAACAGGTGATTGCATTGACTGCAAAGCATGTGTGCGTGTGTGTCCAACTGGCATCGACATCAGACACGGAACCCAATTGGAATGCATCAATTGCACTGCCTGCATCGATGCCTGTGATGAAATCATGGAGCATATCGATCGGCCCACTAAGCTGATTCGCATGGCCTCAGAAAACAACATTGCTAAAAAGGAAAAATTAAGATTGACCACGAGGATCAAAGCATACTCGGTTGTGCTCTTGCTGATTGTATCAGCACTTGTGGCCATGCTGGCTACCAGAGAAGCAGTAGACATCACCATTTTGAGAACACAAGGAATGGTATTTCAGCAACTGCCCAATGGATACATAGGCAATTTATATACCGCTAGAATGTTCAACAAGACACACAAGGAAATGGAGGTACAACTCAGCATTCCACCATCAGAGGGTTCCATTGAAATCCTGGGAAAACAACCGCTCATTGCAAAAGAAAGCTATGCAGTGATCACTTTTCTGGTAAAGAAAAAAGCTGACCAGATCAACAAAAGAAGAACCGCTGTTCATTTGGCATTTGAAGCAAATGGCAAAAAACTAACCGGCAAGGAAACCACATTTATCGGTCCGCTTGCCGAATAAAACAAAGAATATGAAAATAAACTGGGGACTCAAAATCGTTTTGGCATATGGAGTTTTTGTGGCGGGCATCATGTTCATGGTTTACATGTCGTCACAACAAAAGAGAGACCTTGTTTCAGAAAACTATTATGCCGATGAATTGGCGTATCAAAAAATCATCGATGAATCTTCAAATACTGCCTCCTTGCAGTCAAAGGTTGAAGTTTCTACTTCAGAAGGCAATATTCATATTGCCTTCCCCAAAGACTTTCAGCATGCATCAATCGAAGGGAAATGGGTACTGTATTATGCAGCAGATGAATCGAGGGACCTAAAAGGAAATTTCAACACCTCCGCTGCTTTATATTCTATCGCAATACCTTCTCATGCAAAAGGCACCTACCTGCTGAAATTACATTGGAAGTCAAATAACGCAAATTACTATTTTGAACAAAGCATTTTTCTTCAATGAGCTATTCCTTTATCATATCTGCCTTGTTGTTGGGTATGGGCACAAGCCTCCACTGTGTAGGCATGTGCAGTCCCCTGCAATTCGCAGTGCTCATGAATAAAGACATCAACGCTTTCAATTGGAGACACTGGATCACCTATCAATCTTCCAGGATCGGGGTTTATACCCTCTATGGAATGTTGTTTGGATGGATAGGAAGCAGCATCCGATGGTTTGGCATCCAACAAAATATTTCACTCACGCTTGGCATTTTTATCCTTGCCAGCATCATGGTAATCAAACTTTCTCCTTCGATCGAAAAAAAGATGACATACAATCCTGCTGCGGCATGGCTGAGAAAAAAAATTACACCATTTATATTTTCTGATACTATTTCTTCAAAATTTCTTGCTGGTATCTTGAATGGGATGCTGCCATGTGGGATGGTATATGTGGCATTGGCTGGTGCAACTGCGATGCAGAGTACCATCCAAGGAGCCATCTTCATGATGGCTTTTGGCGCAGGCACAGTTCCGTTGATGCTTGCGACAGCATTGTTGGGAAATATTTTTCAATCCGGTTTCAAGTCATTGCTCAACAGGTGGTATCCGTATTTGATTGGATTGGTGGCAATATTATTGATTGTGAGAGGATTAAACATGGGACATGGATGGAGTCCGAAACTGACGCCAGTCAGTGAAAGCTCTGTTCAATGCAGTGCGGGATGATCAAACTCATTTTTTTAGATGAGTGCGATTATTATCATTGCACCATGACAGAAATAGATTTGTAATGAAAAACATTCATCACAAAAAATTAATGACTATGTCTGGCAATGGAAAATCGCTGTTGAGGTCATCGCTGTTGAGACCATCAGCATTGGAAGAAATCATGAAACCCTGGAATGAGTGGCTGGATGACAGATGGCCGTTCTCTGCTCACATGCCTGCAGTAAATGTAAAGGAGTCCGATAAGGATTATCAGATTACAATGGCAGCACCGGGATTGGAGAAGAATGACTTTAAAATTGATGTCAACGGATCTACACTGACCGTAAGTGCAGAAAAAGATGAAAAGAAAGAAGAGAAAGAAGATGGTTATTCCAGAAAGGAATACAACTACAAAAGCTTCTCCAGATCTTTCACCCTTCCGGAAGATATCCTGAAGGAAAAGATTGATGCGAATTACAAAAACGGTGAGCTGATTTTAATACTTCCCAAAAAGGAGGAAAGTATGAAAGCTTCTCACCAGAAAATAAGTGTTCATTGAACACCCGCCAGTCAATTTGCAGGTGCAATTGACTGGCATCTTTTTAAAACAGGCGAATGATGGTTAAAAATTTGAAGATTGGTAGCAAATGGACGCAGTATATCTTTGAGACAAGCTCATGGATCAGACTGATAGATTTTTTACACCAGGAGAATGCTTTCCTGAAGACACGCTTGTCTGAAGTGATGGATGACATCACCAACAATCAAAATCTTGCACTTGCAGAACATTTTCAAAATCAATTTCTTGTAAAAGACGATGTGTACAACCACATGAAAAATGATCTGGAACGGCATGTAGACAAGTGGAATCAACAAGCTTCCTCTGATGAATCAAATGCAGTGCAATTGCTCAAAAAAATTCACGCGCGACTGAAAGAGCAAATCGATTATATAGAAAGAGAACATGCAGTTCTCAGAAAAGACTACAATACGTATCTGATTTCCCTTTTTGCTGCTCCTGTTATCAATTAAACAGGTTCTCCAACTTTTTCTCGTTGATCAGTACGATATGTCCATCCCTGATGTCAATCAGTTTTTCACCCTTGAAATCACTGAGTGTTCTGATAAGCGATTCTGTTGCTGTCCCTGCAATATTGGCCAGGTCCTCGCGTGAAATATGAATAGAGAAGGGTGACTGGCCATTGCCAAATTTTTCACGCAACAAAAGCAATGCATCTGCAACCCTTTTTCGGAGAGAGTTGTAGGCGAGTCCGAGCAACTGATTTTCTTTCTCAGCAATGTTCCCGGCAAGCAGCTGGATGAATTTTTTCATGATCAGGGGATTCTCACCAATCAAACTCTCAAACTCGGCACGTGGTATCATGGCGACTTCTGATTCTTCCATCGCCTCAGCTGTTTCTCTATAAACACTGTGCTTCAACAATGACATATAACCAAAATAGTCGCCCTCTCCATACAAACCAATGGTGAGATCCTTCCCATCATCATTTGATTTGTACAATTTCACTTTCCCTTTGTTGACAAAAAATAAATTGGAGGGATGATTGCCTTCGCTGTAAATGATTTGCTTCTTCCTATAAACATTGGTAAACCTGCCGGATGAAAATTCCTCCCATACGCTCTCCTTGCCCATTTCCTCAAAGAGGGTTTTCATGTCATACTGACCATTGGCATATTTTTCCTTGATGTGGTTGACCTTTTTGATGCGTTGTTCAATGGCATTCAACAATTCAAGTTCTGTAAATGGTTTGGTGATATAATCATCTGCTCCCATCTCCATGCCCTTCCTGAAATCCAGTCGCTCTGTTTTGGCTGTCAGAAAAATAAAGGGTATCTCTCTGAGCGCTTCGCTTTTATTCAACATATGCAAGACCCCATATCCATCGAGCACGGGCATCATGATATCACATACGATCACATCCGGCTTTTCCGTGCTTGCCTTCTCAATCCCGTCTTTGCCGTTTTCAGCTGTGATCACACGGTAATTGGCCAGTTCGAGAATCTCTGCAGTGTTTTCTCGAATCTCAACATTGTCTTCAATCAATAAAACAGTGTTCATAAGGTAAATTTTAGGGTAAACGTAGTTCCTGAGTTCAGTTCGCTGTCGACTTCAATCCTCCCACCCATCAATTCAACATACTTGGATACAATATGGAGCCCCAACCCGGTGCCCTGTATGTTGGTAACATTCTTTCCTCTGAAAAATCGTTCAAACAAATGTTTATGGTCCTCTTCTGGAATGCCCAGCCCATTGTCTTTGACACGTATGGTCAGCATCCCACTTCCATCCATCTCGCTTTCAGCCCAAATGCTGGCACCATCAGAAGAAAATTTAATGGCGTTTGAGATCAAATTGATCATGATATTTCTAAGCAATGAAAGGTCCATCTTTACATGTGCCCCTCCATTGTGTTCATATACAATTTCCTGTCCATTTTTTAAAATTGGTTGTATCTCATGGATCATGAGCTGTAACTGCTCTTTGAGATTGAACTCTGATACATGTTGTTGAATTTTCCCTTCTTCAATTTTGCCGAGGGACAAGAATTCATTGAGAATATCTGTCAGATTGTTAACTGAAGAACGAATGCGCATGATGTGCTTATCGCGCTTGTCCTGGTCATCCGTTTGCGTATACTTGGCAATCAGCGATACAGAGGATAAAATGGTACTGAGGGGTGTGCGAAATTCATGGGAGGCCATGGAAACAAACCTTGATTTCAAATCGCTCAACTCTCTTTCCTTGCTCAATGCATCCGACAATTCCTGTGTGCGCTGCTCCACTTTCAATTCGAGCTCCTCATTCAATTTTTCAATTTGTGCGTTGACCTGTTCCAATGCATCCTTCTGTGCCCTTAAAATATTTTCACTCTCAATCCGCTTGGTGATATCAATGACAAAAGCAATGACAAATTGCTCATCGTCTACTTTATAGTGACCCAGACTGATTTCCACCGGAAAAACTTCACCTGATTTTTTGCTCGCGGAGAGCTGGAGTCCCTTTCCCATGGGCCTGTTCTCTGGATCTTGGTCGTATCGTTTCCGGTGACCTTCGTGTTTGCTGCGGAATTGTTCGGGAATCAGGTTTTCAACTTTGATGCGACTGAATTCATCATTGGAATATCCAAACAATTCATTGGCTTGCTGATTGGCAAGAATGATGTTACCATCCTTGTTCACCAAGAGTATAGGCAGGGTGGCAAATTGAAAGAGCGCTTCAAACTTTTTTACCTCCTTGTAGAGATTGTTGGAGAATACCCTTTGTGCATCAATATCGATGATGCGTTGCAGGTAAAAATCCTGTCCATCGTAACTGAACTTTCCGATATCCAACCTGGCAAGAAATATGTCGCCGTTGCCTTTTTTCAACAGCACCTCTTCTGTCCAGTTGCCGTGTCGCTTGATGTTGTCAAGCATGAGTCGGGATACTTTTTCATCCAACGGATGTTCCCGTGGACAAAGAAAGCTGAAGTACTTGCTGAATGTGTCGTGATCCTGTATGCCAAATAATTTGGAATATGAATCATTGAAATACATCAATTCAATTCCTTTTTCATCCCATACCGCAATGAATTCGTCTGAAAATGCAGACCATGTCCTCAACAAAGAGGCATCAAATGATTTCGCCATAACCGATGGTTGCACAATCATGTAGTCAAGATAGCAATTGCAATATTTTTATCATTGCGCAAAGCAATATCTTCCAACAAAAACTATGCTTTTATATAAAGTAAAGTTACAAAATCATTGAGCGCTTTGAAGCATCTGCGCCCGCAAGAGTGGAAGTGCGATTTTAAACCAAACGGTATATTGATCTGGATGTTTTTCAATGTGTGAATGCAAATAATCGATATCCAAATATGCATAATCCCCCACTTCATCCTCATTGGGTTGAAGCGGACCATTATAGGTTCCAGTGAAAACATGGTCAAATTCATGTTCGGTAAGTCCGCTGTCCAATACCGCCTTGTATGTAAACGAAAAAGCTTTTTTCAACGCGATGCTGATGCCCAATTCCTCTTTGGTTCTTCTCATGGCCGCCTGCAATACATCTTCATCAGGATAAGGGTGACTGCAACAAGCATTGGTCCATAGTCCTCCACTGTGGTATTTCTTCAAAGACCTCCGCTGCAACAACATTTCACCGTGATCATTGAAAATGAAAACACTGAAAGCCCTGTGCAGAAGCCCTTTTTGATGGGCCTCCATTTTTTCCATCCTGCCGATGGGCTCATCGTTTTGGTTGACCAGTAAAACATCTGGGGAAATAAGCGACATGCATTTATGATTGGGGTGCATGTAAGATAGCAAGAAATTCTTTGCTCAGTGGACTCACACCGGGATCAAAATAGCCGATCAAATTACCTTTTTCATCAATGATGTATTTGGAAAAATTCCAAACAGGATCTCTTCCATTCCACCCGTTTTTTGCAGGATCGGAAAGCCAGTTGAATACATGGTGTTGCGCTTTCCCTTTTACAACCACTGCTTTGGATGCCAAGGGGAAACTGACCCCGTAATTTTTCTTGCAGAAAGCGGCAATGGACTCATTGCTGCCTTTCTCCTGTTGCTTGAAATCATTTGCAGGAAATCCGATGATCTCAATAGTGCCTTTTTCCTGGTTGTACAATTGCTGAAGCTCTTCATACTGACCGGTATACCCGCAATCACTTGCAGTATTCACAATCACCAACTTCTTTCCTGAAAAATTTTTCATGGAAACAGTATCTCCTGCAATTCCTTCAAATGAATAGTCGTACAACGAAACAGGTGCAACTACTTTGCTCGGAGGTGTTTTCACATCTGTTTTCACACCAAAGAATCGGGTGATTTTTGTCAGGGCAGGATAAACGGATTTCAATACTTTTTGTCTTGCGCTCATATCGGTTTGGATTTTCGAAGAGGAACAGGAGCACCCGATCAGGAACATGCATCCCCATAACAATGAACGATTGAACTTGATGGATGATAACAACTGCATATCAGGTGAACTTGAAAATTTTTTTAATGATGGAAGTCTTTCCTTTGAATGGTGCATACCAAAGGGGCGCATCGAACCATGATTTGGAGACCATGACTGACTTGGGACGTGTAAAGTTCTCGTAACCGAATTTTCCATGGTATTGACCAATGCCACTCGGACCTACACCGCCAAAGGGCAGATGCGGATTGCCAATGTGCACCAATCCATTGTTGATGCTGCATCCACCGAACCGCACTTGCTGAATGTATTGTTGCTGAATGCGCTTGTCATCCGCAAACAAGTACAATGCCAGCGGGAATGGATTTTTGTCAATCCAGCTGAATACTTCATTGTGATCATTGAATGAGATGACCGGCAGGATGGGTCCGAATATCTCCTCTTTCATGATGGCATCATCCATGGAGGGATGTTCAATGATGGTTGGCTCAATGAACAAATCTTTTTCATCATGCTTTCCTCCACTGATGATGTTCGCTCCTTTAAGATAAGAGATCAGCTTTTGGAATCTCTTCCTGTTGATGATTCTTCCATAATCCTCGCTTTGTTGCACATCCTTGCCAAACATCTTTGCAATGTGGAATTTGATTTTTTCGAGCAACGCATCTTTCACTGAACTGTGCACCAGCAGATAATCCGGCGCAATGCAAGTCTGTCCGGCGTTGATCAATTTGCTCCACACAATTTTCTTGGCAGTATAATCAATGTTCGCAGATGCATCCACAATGGTCGGACTCTTTCCGCCCAATTCCAATGTAACCGGAACCAGTTGCTTGGCAGCCATCTCCATGATTTTTTGTCCCACCACGGTGCTGCCTGTAAAAAAGATATGATCAAAACGCAGCGTTGAAATCATCAAAGGAATGACCTGCGCACCGACACCCTGCACCACATGCATATATTGTTCATCAAATATTTCTTCAATGATTTTTTCTACAACCATTGCAGTATGAGGCGCCTCCTCCGATGGTTTGATGAATGCAGTATTGCCTCCGGCAATGGCGCAGATCAACGGACCAAATACCAATTGAAAAGGATAGTTCCAGGGGGCAATGATCAAAACAATACCCAATGGGTCCCTGTAAATTTTACTCGTGGATGGGAAAAACATCAACGGCGTGGGAACCGACTGAGGCCTTGACCAGTCTTGCAAATGTTTAATCGTAAAATCGATTTCCTTGATGATGATTCCTACTTCTGTTCCAAACGCCTCGAAACTTGATTTTCGCAAATCATTGTACAGCGCCTGTTCGATGGCAGACTCGTGTTGTTGTATGGATGACTTCAGTTTTTTCAGCGTTTCGATGCGAAATTTCAAATCACGGGTTGTCCCAGCATTGAAAAAAGCAAGCTGTTGGCTATAAACGGATCTGAGCTCCTGTTCATTGACAGAAAAATCCAGTTGGACAGGCTGTTGAAGGGTTTCTTGCATACTGATGATTTAAACAATCCATCAGTAAGTTAGTTCAAATTACAATCTGACCACCATACCAACATTGATGAGGTAATCAGCAAAAGCAGCATCTCCCTTGAAGTAAACACCTGTGTTTTGCGTACGGATCATATCGGGCAAGCTTTGGGTGCGGTTGCGCTGTAAAGCCACAGGGAGGTTGATAAAATAAATCAACTTCTTTTTCTCGTAACTGAGTCCGGGTTCTACCGACACCACATACCCCGGTCTTCTGAATCCGTTGCTGCCGCCGATCAGGTCTTTCGCTGGTATCCCCTCCCTTCTGTATCCAATGCTTGCACCAAATGATTTTTTCATATAGTTGATGCCTGCACGGTACATGTATTGATCAGGAACACTCATTACGTTGCTGCCATAACTGATGCTGGCTGCAGTTGGAACACCCCCTCTTGCAGTGGAAGTCCCATTCTGTTCACGTGGATTGGAGAGGTAAAAGAAATTACCGTACAGGGAAAGTTCTTTTGACAAAGTATAGTAACTGTTCAATTCCAATGTAATACCTGTACCGCCATCACCCAGTTGAATCGACTGATCAACGGGTCCAAGTACTTTTGTTGTGTCATTTCGATAAAAATAATCCTGATAACTGTAATCACCAGTAGGCAACTTGATGCCCATTCCCAATTGAAGATTCCACTTTTGTTTCTCTTTGGGTTTCATCAACCAATAATACAATGCAAAACGCGCATCTCCGATTCCGAATGAATGCGTGCTTTTTCTGGAAGCGGGTCCAGCAGCATTGCCTGCATGCTCATACAAAGATGATCTGGCATTGGAAATGACGGGAAGGTTGATGCCCATGCTCCATCGCTGATTGAAATGTCGTTGTAAAAACAAATCAGTGCTGAATGAGTGGTTGATGACCTCTGAGCCATTTTCAACCCTTTCTTTCTGCTCAATCTTGCCAACAAAATGTTTGTATGATTTAAAGTAACGGTTGCTCATGGTAAGGGTCCATCCCTTTGGATCCTGTACTTCTTCGTGATGCGTCGCACAGGAGAAAGCACCGAGTCCCCTGATGGCCACGCATCCCTGAGCAGCAACGTTTTGAAACAGTTGAATTGAAAAAACAACCAACAATATAAAGGCACGTATCATAAATCTTTTTTTAACGCTCCAGTACAAGACACAAAAATATATCAAACAGCTGCAATCATGCTGATCTCTACATTGACCCCCTTGGGAAGTCCCTTTACGGCTACTGTCTCCCGTGCGGGATGGTCTCCTGAAAAATAGTTGGCATACACTTCATTCACGGTCGCAAAATGCGCCATGTCCGAAAGAAAAATAGTGGTTTTGGCTACATGAGAGAAATCCATTGATGCTTCCTTCAAAACAGCAGCCAGGTTTTTCATCACCTGCTCTGTTTCCTCGGCAATGGTGGTGGCTTCAATATTTCCGGTAGCGGGATTGATGGCAATTTGTCCGGAGATGAACAAAAACCCATTCGCCAAAACAGATTGATTATAGGGACCAATGGGAGCAGGTGCTTGATCGGTATTGATGATTTTCTTGGACATGTTTCATTTTTGGCGAAGATAATTGCTTTCAGTCAACCTATTTTTGCATCAGATGAACAAACCACTGCTGCTCCATATCAATACAGCTTTGAGTGATGCGTATGTAGGATTTTCCCGGGGTGCTGAAATCATCGGCACTGCCACCAGTGACAGTCCCTTTGACCATGCCGCCTTTCTGCAACCCGCCATCAAAGAGCTTTGCAGCGAAAACAATATTTCACTCGAGCACATAGATGCGGTGACTGTGGTGAACGGACCAGGGTCTTATACTGGATTGCGTGTTGGACTCTCTGCGGCGAAAGGAATTTGTTATGCGTTGAACAAACCACTGATCTGCATCAACACACTCGAATGGTTGGCAAAAAATAGTGTGGACGCCAACGTTGATTTGATTTGTCCCATGATTGATGCCAGAAGAATGGAAGTATACACTGCTCTGTATGACAAATCATTGAATGCAAAGATGGAACCCTGTGCAATGATTTTAACAGATGAAAGTTTCCAGGATGCATTGTCTAAACATTCAATTGCATTTATAGGGAACGGAAGTACCAAATGGGAATCAATGGTTGAACATATAAATGCATCTTTCCCTTTGGCCCAAAGCGGAATCAATGAACAAATCAGTCTTTCACTTCAGAGGTGGGAATCAAAAGATTTTGGTGACCTTGCCTATGCCGAACCTTTTTACATAAAAGACTTTTTCAGTCCCGCTTTTATTGCAAAAAAGCAATAAATTGCAATTGAAAAACTAACCAACCTACCCAAAACACCCAACATGTCAGACTTCCTTAAAGAAGAGAACTCCCCTTTGAGTAACTCCTCTCCACAAATCAATCAATTGAAATCCACTGCACCATTTCTCAGTCACTTGAACATCAAAAAAGCAGGACTGATTCTCAGGGCCATCAACCATAAACTCAGACAGGAAATGGTTGAATTCATAGATGGCAAGGGTCGCGTTACGGTAACCGAAATGTTTGTTGAAATGCGCCTGGAGCAGTCCGTTGCGAGTCAGCATCTGGCCATTCTCCGCAGAGCAGGCATTGTAAAAACAGAGAGAGAAGGAAAGTACATGTACTACAGTCTTAATCTCAACAAACTGCAGTTACTCAATCAATTGATCAACGATCTGCTGAAATAAGCCTGAGCGGGGCGAATGAATCATTGTAACGATGCTTCCATCTTCGGTGGCTCCACAAATAATTGGCTGGTCTTTCCCTGATACAACGTTGAACATAGTCCACATATTTCAACGTCAGCTCTCCTGGTTGCATGGATGCAGGTTCATCTGTAACCACTTCGGCACTGAATGAATATACACCTCGCTTCAGTTTGAAAAAAGTACCAAAGACTATCCTGTTGTTGCTCAAACAGGCTGCTTTCTCAGGACCTTTTGTAAATGCAGTGGGTACTCCAAAAAAATCAACCCACCATGACTGTGCAATGCGCTTGGGATTCTGATCCGCCACCAGTGCAATGATGTATTGTTTGTCGTGAAAGGGCAGAAAATTATTTTTGAAATCCGTCGCAGGAATCAATACCGTCCCATACCTTGATCGAATGGTTGAAAACAGTTTTTCAAAATACCGATTTTTCAATGGTTGATACACGCCCAAAAAAGGAAGCTTGAAGTTTTTTGAAATGCCCAGGTTCACAACTTCCCAGTTGAAATTGTGCATGGTATGGATCTGAATTTTTTTATCCGTATCCAATAAAGATCCAAGCACAGCGTGATCAACGATGAACATTTTTTCAATCATCCGATCACTTGCACTCAGCATTTTGAATGTCTCCACCAACGAATCAGCAATGTTTTGGTAGAAATCTCTTGCAATCTTTTTTCGCTCTTTCTCAGATTTTTCAGGAAATGCAATGAGCAGGTTTTCCATCACAACCGATCGTCTGTATTTGAATACATGATAAAACAAAAAGGTCATGCAATCGCTCAACAAATACAGCACCCTCAATGGGATCAGAGAAATGATGTAAAAAAACAAATGAACTATCGCGTGCAAAAGCCTCATCCGTCGATTGTTTTCTTCAATGCCTCGATGCCTTCTGCTTTGGCAGCAGCAGTAGGACATACTTTCTTATCGGATGATTTCGCTTTCAGCATGTTTGTCAGCTGCGTGACGAATACCTGTGAACCTGGCCGGTCCATTTTGTTGACAACAAAAATATCTGCTACTTCAACGATGCCCGATTTCATCAACTGAATTTCATCTCCCGCTTCAGGCACCAATACCAAAACTGTTTTGTTTGCATGACGGATGATTTCTATTTCTGATTGTCCTACACCAACGGTTTCAATCAAGATCAAATCAAATGGACAAGATTGCAAAAATGCAATGATCCGATCCATGAACGGATGGAGTCCGCCCATGGACCCTCTGCTGGAAAGCGATCGAATGAATACTTGCTCGTGATTGAACCACCTGCCCATGCGAATGCGATCACCCAAGATGGCACCCTGGTGCAAGACCGATGATGGGTCTACACAAAGCACTGCAACATGCTTTCCCTCTTGCACATATGCATCCAGCAATGCATCGACCAAGGTACTTTTACCGGCACCTGGGGGACCCGTTATGCCAATCACAGGAATGGTTCGGGTGCTGGGCGGCCATTCAATTTCTGCCTGCGATTCAATCAGAGAAATGATCCTCGCAACACTTTTTTTGTCACCTTGAATAGCCTTTTTAACAATCAGCGCGTCCATGAATAGGCATAAAATTATCGCAATATGATCATATTAATGGGTATGATTCAACAACTTTACCCCACCTTTGCAAAAAACTGCATGAAGACATTGTGTGTCGATCTTGGCAACACAAGAATGAAAGCGGCCATCTTTGAAGATGGAAACATCATCGAAGTTTCTGCCATCGATGGAGACGTTCTCTCTTCTGTGCATGCATTGATTGAAAAATACCATCCCCAAAAATCAATTCTTTCCTCTGTCATTCATCATGATCAAGGCATTGAAAATATTTTATCTGCATCTACTCAATTTCACTTGCTCAATCATCAATCCAAGCTAAACTTTTCCCTCGCCGTCGGAAAACCCGATACCATGGGAGCTGACAGGCTTGCATTGGCAGCGGCCGTGGTTCATTTCTTTCCTGGAAAAAACAACCTGGTGATTGGTTTGGGCAGCTGCATCACCTATAATTTCATCAACCAGTCAGGTATTTTCCTGGGGGGGAGTATTTCACCGGGACTCGAAATGCGACTGAAATCACTCAAAGACTATACCGCATTGCTTCCATTGGTCGAAAAAGAATGGAATTTTCCGCTGATCGGATATGATACCAAGACCAACATATTAAGTGGAGTGATATGGGGAATGGCCAAAGAAATTGAAGGAATCGTGGCTGCGTATGAAGAAAAATATGGGAACTTTAACGTGGTTTTAACCGGGGGTGATTGCACCTATTTTGAAAGGCTTCTTAAAAATAAGATATTTGCAGACCCCGATTTATTATTCAAAGGATTGTATGCGATCAGTGAGACCAATAACTAATTGTTTTTCAGCGTTTTTTATCTTAACGGTTCTGATGATGTCAGGGGTGAAAGCCCAGGAAAATTCACCCTATTCCAGGTTTGGATTGGGGAACCTCACTCCCGCTCAAAACAACTTGAACCGGGGCATGGGTGGACTCACAGCAGCGTACCATAATTTTCAATCGGTCAACTTTACCAACCCAGCCTCCTATGCCAATCTGAAAATCACCACCTATGATATCGGATTGGATTACAGCTCCAGAACACTGAGTACCCTGAATCCGCCCAAAAGATTCACCTCGTCTTACCTGATCCCTTCCTATTTCCAATTGGGATTGCCACTGTCCAAGAAAAACAACTGGGGAATGAACATCGGACTGAGACCCGTCAGCCGCATCAATTATGACATCACAATCAGAACACGTACTTCAATCGACAGCGTTCGCTATGGATATGTTGGAAACGGCGGAACCTACCAAGCCTTCACGGGCATGGGCTTTGGAACAAAAAATCTTACAGTTGGGTTCAATGTTGGATACATGTTCGGCAACAAGGAATACAATTCAAGGGTTTCATTCATCAATGACTCTGTTACCTACAAGACTTCCAATTCAACGGATACAACGCGTTTCGGTGGACTCTTTTACAATGCAGGCATTCAATACAAACTCAACCTCAATAAAACAACCTCGTTAAAACTGGGTGCTTTCTCAAATTTCAAAACCGAGATGACTGCCACCAAGACCATTTCCAGAGAGACCGTCAACTTCTCAACAACCAGCGGAATTCAAACAATTGACAGTGTGTACCGCGGAGTGGATGAACAAGGCAAAATCATTTATCCTTCTTCATGGGGAGCAGGATTCATGATCGACAATGAAAACGTCTGGATGCTGGGTGTTGAATTCAATGCAGCGAAGTGGAATGAATACAGGTATTTCGGCACAAATGACAACATGGTCGACAGCTGGACGGCAAGGTTTGGCGGACAAATCATTCCCAACTACAAAGGGGAAGGTTACTGGTCGAGAGTGGCCTACAGATTTGGATTTTCATTTGGTCCGGATAACCTCAAAATAAACAAACCCATCAACCAAACCACCTTTAGTTTTGGAGCGGGACTTCCAGTAAGAAGAAACGTTTACACCAACCAATACACTGTCATCAATACATCATTTGAACTCTGCTACAGAGGCAACAATTCAAATGAAATCAAAGAAAGCCTGTTCAGGTTGTCGATCGGACTCAACCTGAGTGATATCTGGTTCAACAAACCGAAGTATCAATAAATTTTTTGCAAGTGGCCAAGAACATCTTTTTGCTGCTGCTCTCATCACTTCTGATGATGGCATGTGAAAACGACGAGCAGAAAGTGAATGCATTCTTTCAAAAGAAATTGGGTGTTGATCAGGCAGATTCCATTGAGAGCTTTATCAGTCAGTCAGGCAAAATGAAGGCGAGATTGATTGCGCCAGTTTTTCTCAGATACCAGGATACCTCCAACCGCATTGAATTGCCCAATACATTGCATGTTGACTTCTATGATTCATTGAAAAACATTGAAAGCAGGATGGATGCCATGCAGGCATATTACTATGAGAGTAAAAACATTGTATACCTGAAAGACAGCATCCGGGTGTACAATATCAAAGGAGATACATTGTTCTGCAGAGAACTTACATGGGACCAAAACCTGGAGAAATTTTTCACTGAGAAATACGTCCGCATCCATACACCAGACATGATCATGCATGGCGAAGGACTATCTGCACCGCAGGATTTCAAGACATTCGAAATCTACAAGATCACCAACAGCGAGATCAGGATCAATCAGTAAACAAATCATTGTACAGGGTTGCACCGGGAACAACGGAATAATGTGCAAGGTCTGTAATGCCCTCGGCCGCAAGCACCACTTCATCAATGAAGAAATTGCCTGTGCATTGCGCTGATTGCTTTTGCAAAATATAATATGCAGCATCTGCCATGATATCGGGTGTTCTGCTCATGTTGATCAATGCTTGTCCACCGAGCAAATTCTGCACAGCTGCCGTTGCAATGGTTGTCTTGGGCCAAAGCGCATTGGAGGCAATCTGATATTTTTTTAATTCCTCTGAGAGTCCAAGCATGATCATGCTCATATCATATTTACTAATGGTATAAGCAACGTGTTGTCCAAACCATTTGGGATGCATATTGATGGGAGGAGATAGAAAGAGCATATGGGGATTCTTTCCTTTTTTAAGATGGGGGATGCAATGCTTGGAGACCAGGAAAGTTCCCCGCACATTGATATCATGCATCAGATCAAATTTCTTTGATTCGGTTTGTTCCGTATTGGTCAGCGAAATGGCAGATGCATTGTTTACAAGTATATCAATTCCTCCAAATGTTTCCACTGCTTTTTCCACTGCTGCAATAATTTGATCCTCAAAACGAATATCGCATTGAACAGCCAGTGCCTTTCCTCCGGCATTTTCAACTTCTTCTGCAGCGGTATAAATGGTACCACCCAACTTTGGATTTTCTTCCACCGACTTTGCAGCAATGACAATGTTCGCACCTTCCTTTGCAAGTTTCAATGCGATTGCTTTTCCAATTCCTCTTGTGGCACCGGTGATAAAAACCGTTTTATTTGTGTAATGCATATTTATTTGATTGAACTGATATCCTCCATAACATACACACCTCTTCCATAGGTTGCAATGACCAGTTGCTTGTCGCGCGGATGGATGAACAAATCCTGCACCGATACGGTTGCAGGCAAATTGGCCTGCAGTGATTTCCAGGTGGCGCCGCCGTTGTTGCTGACGTAAATGCCCATATCGGTACCGCAATACAGAATGGATGGATTTTGTAAATCCTCTCGAATGACGTTTACAGGAGACGCAGGCAAATTTCCAGCGATGCTCTTCCAAGTACTGCCATTGTCGTTGGAGACATATACATACGGACGATCATCGTCTTCTCTTCTGTTGCTCAAAGAAAGATACACACGGTTTTTATTGAACCTGGAAGCAACCAGTCTTGATACATGTGCATTCGATGGAATATTTTTCATGATGGGCTGAAATGCAGCACCAGCATTGCTTCTCACCCAAACCCTTCCATCATCTGTACCAACATAGAGCAGTCCCTTTTGCAGCGGAGACTCATCGATGGCAGTGATGGCCTGGTGATTGATCGCATAGGGCGTTCTTCCCATCCTTGATTTGTCGTTGTAGGTAAGATCCCCGCTGATTCTCTTCCATGAATTTCCTTGATCTGTTGATTCAAACAAATACTGAAATCCATGATAAATGGTTTTATTGTCATGCGGAGAAATCATGGTAAATGCCAACCACTCTCCACGGTGCACTTCTTCATCATCGGCTTTCTTGGGATAAATATCTTTGGAACGAATGGAATCAGGATGCTCTTTCTTGCCCCATTCAACCCTGGGCATTCTCAAATCACTTCTCTGCAATCTTCCGTAGAAGGTACTTGCATACACAATATTGGGATCCGTTGGATCAACGGCAGTGATGGTGCCTTCTCCTCCCGGTGCATCCTGCCAAGGTTTGAAACCTTCCGGTTTTTTACCGAAAGTATTTTTGATGCTGGCCATAAAGCTTCCTTCATCTTGCACAGAACCAATGATGTTGAAAGGAGTTGACATGTCGTAGGTGACATTGTAGAATTGCGTCGTTGGAATTTTTCTGAAGAAATTTTTCCAAGTGGCTCCACCATCATAACTCAATACCACGCCTCCATCATTTCCGTTGATGATGTAATTGCTGTTGGTTGGATCGATCCACAACGCATGATGATCACCATGCAATGGGTCGCTTGTTTTTTGATTGGGACGAATGGCGTTGAATGTTTTGCCACCATCGGTTGATTTTGCAATGGGAACACCCATGATATAGACCAGGTCCGCATTGTTGGGATCTACCCTGATTTGTCCGAATACCCATCCATAGGTCCCGGCAAATCGCTCCAACTTCTCATCTTCTGTGCTTACTTTTTTCCATGACTCGCCTTTGTCTTCACTTCTGTAAACCTGCACACCAAAAGGAATCACTTGAATGGGACGACCATAAGGATCCAACTCACCTGGCTTGGGATCTCGCTTGGGCGTATGATTGTCTACATAGGCATACACAATGTTTGGATTGCTTTTTGAAATACTCAATCCAATGCGACCGGTATATTTTGTTTCGGGCAAACCTTGCGTGAGTTGTTTCCATGTTTTTCCACCGTCGGTCGTCTTGTACAAATGATCTCCGTCCTCAGGAACCGGATCACTCCATCTTCTGCGGATGCGGTTCCATGTTGAGACCAAGATGATTTCGGGATTGGATGGATCAATGGCAATATCCACCACACCGGTTTTTTCATCATTGCCCAAGATTTTATTCCATGTCTTCCCCCCATCTGTTGTTTTGTACAAACCTCTGTCGTTGTTATAGCTCCACTCATTTCCGCCTGCCGCGACGTATACGATATCCGGATTGGAAGGATGAATGCGCACCCTTGCAATGGTTCCGGTATTGGTCAGTCCGATATGCTTCCATGACTTCCCTCCATCAATTGATTTATATGCACCCATTCCAGGCAGTGAAGCCCTGAAAATATTGGCCTCTCCAGTTCCTAGATAAATGATGTTTGGATTGGAGGATGCCACATCGAAGGAGCCGATGGACAAGGTTCCGATTTGATCTGACAAAGGCAGCCATGTTTCCCCTGCATCGGAAGTCTTCCAGAAACCACCTGAAGCAAAAGAAGCATACATGATGTTTTTATTGCCTGGTACCCCCAGCACTTCTGTACAGCGGCCGCTGATCAGATCAGGACCTACATTCCTCCAGTTCAGGTTTTTGTATGGTGAGCTGGATCTCAGCATCGAATGCATGCTGAATGCATTTTGCCTGAGTGAACCTTGGGTATTCCTGGTTTGAGCGATGATGGAGAAAGAGAAAATCGTGAAAATCAAAGCGTAAAAGAAACGAAGCATAAGGATGATTTTAATTCAGGAGAGAGACGATAAAAATAAGGTTGTCTGTGTATAAATGTAAGGATTAGCCGTTAAATTGTGTACCTAAAATTCTTCGCATGAAAAGAACCAGTTTGTTTGCTGCAGCGGGACTCCTGTTGCTGTCTTTGTCAGTCGTTGCACAAAAGAAAAAGCCAGCCCCTGCTCCTGAAGAAGGATGGAAAGCCACTGCGGTTCAAAACCTCCAAAACAACTATGATCAGTATAAAAAAATTGCCCTTCAAATATGGGGACATGCAGAGTTGGGGTACAAAGAAGTAAAGAGCTCTGCGCTCTTGCAGGAAACCTTGAAAAAAGAAGGATTCACGCTTGAAACAGGCGTTGCAGAAATTCCAACAGCGTTTGTGGCAACCTATGGATCCGGTCAACCGGTGATCGGAATACTGGCTGAATTTGATGCCCTGCCCGGATTGGCGCAGGAAGCAGTTGCAGATAAGAAGCCGATTGCAGGGCAGGCAGGCGGACATGGATGTGGACACCACCTGTTTGGTACAGCCTCCGTTGCTGCCGGCATTGAAATCAAAAAACTCATCGAAGAAAAAAAATTGACAGGAACAGTGAAGGTCTATGGTTGTCCTGCTGAAGAAGGAGGCTCTGGAAAAGTATACATGGTGCGTGCGGGTTTATTCAACAACGTGGATGCTGTCATCCATTGGCATCCGGGAAATGAGAACGGCGTGACCATGACAAGTGCATTGGCCAACAGCTCGGCCAAGTTCAGGTTCTACGGACTCTCTGCGCATGCAGCAGGTTCACCAGAGAATGGACGTTCTTCTCTTGATGCAGTAGAATCGATGAACTACATGGTCAACCTGATGAGGGAGCACGTTCCCCAAGAAACCAGGATTCACTATGTGATCACCAGTGGAGGAAAGGCCCCGAATGTTGTGCCTGATTATGCCGAGGTATATTATTATGTGCGTCACCCTAAACGCGACCAGGTAAAACAAATCTTCAACAGGGTGGTCAATGCTGCAAAGGCAGCTGCATTGGGCACAGAAACCAAGATGGAATATGAAATCATTGGAGGCACACATGATTTGTTGCTGAACAGATCACTTGCAGAGGTTATGCAAAAAAATTTAGAGTCCGTCGGAGGTGTCAACTATACAGCAGAAGAAAAAGCATTTGCTGAAAAAATACAAAGCAGTTTCAATTTCAAATACCCCGCAGTGGATGAAGCTGCCAAGATCAAACCATTGAAGATCGAGACGGATGCAGGTGGAGGATCCACCGATGTAGGTGATGTGAGTTATGCAGTGCCGACCGTTGGATTGAGAGCTGCAACTTGGGCACCGGGAACGCCCGCACACAGCTGGCAGGCGGTTGCCTGTGGCGGAACAGAGATCGGAACAAAGGGCATGAATGTTGCGGCCAAAACCATGGCCATGACGGCGATTGATCTTTTCACAAAGCCGACATTGATTCAACAGGCAAAGGAGGAATTCAAAAAACTCAAAGGGGATTACCAATACGAAGCCTTGCTTGGAAACAGAAAACCTGCATTGAATTACAGAGACTGATTTAAATCAATTACATGAAAATAAAATTATTGGGCAGCTTGCTGCTCCTGACAACCATTGCTGCTGCACAGAAAAAAAATCTCACGGACAATCAAATGCTTCGCGGTGATAAAATTCCCAACCTGCTGCAACCTCTCCCCCAAGTTGTGGGATGGGTGGATGATGAGCAGGTATTGTTCAGCAAAAAAGAAAACGGTGACACTGCCACACGTTATTTCATCATGAATGGAAAAACAGGCAAGGTTGTACCATCCTCCAAGGATGCACTGAAAGAAGAAAAGAGCGAAAATATTTCGGTGCGTTCCGTCAACAATGATGTGTTTCTCTACATCAATGGCAAACAGGACAAACAACTGACCAAAACAGCTGATCCGGAAATCAATCCTACTTTGTCACCCGATAAACAATGGATTGCATTCACCAGAAAAAATGACTTGTATACAGTAGAAATCGCATCCGGAAAGGAATTCCGTCTAACAAAAGATGGCAGTGACCTGATTTTGAATGGCTATGCAAGCTGGGTGTATTTTGAAGAAATATTGGGCCGACCCAGCAGGTATAAATCTTACTGGTGGAGTCCCGACAGCAAATCCATATGCTTCATGCGCATGGACGATACCCATGTTCCGCTCTTTCCCATTGTAGGCGAAACGGGTCAGCATGGATATGTTGAAAACACCCGCTATCCAAAATCAGGCGATCCCAATCCACAAGTGAAAATTGGCATCACCAGCACGGATGGTTCTTCATTGGTATGGGCGGATTTTGATGAAAAATACGATCAGTATTTCGGCATGCCTTACTGGACACCCAATGCATCAACCCTGCTTGTACAGTGGATGAACAGAGGACAAGACAGCCTGATCATTTATGCAGTCAATCCTGCCAATGGATCGAAAAAAGAATTTTACAAAGAAATACAAAAGACCTGGGTGGATTTGGATGATATGGGTTCAAGAATACATTTCCTTCCTTCCAACAAAGGCATCATCATCAAAAGCGACAAGGATGGTTGGGATCAATTGTACCTGCACAATGCAGATGGATCACTGAAAAATAAAATCACCAATGGCAATAACTGGAGTACTGATGTACAGTGGATTGATACCGTTAAAAATGTTGTTTATTTTACCAGCAGACAACATGAATCAACCAGGACAGATTTATACAGGGTTGATTTGGATGGTAAAAATCAATTGCGCTTAACATTTGGTGACTTTACACATAATGTAGACCTCTCTCCAGAAGGAAGTTATTTTATCACCAGATATTCCAATGCTTCAACACCTGATCGCCTTGCATTAGTGAACAACAAAGGAAAGATCGTCGGAGAAATCGGAAGCAGTGCAGGTAGCTCATTTGATGAATACGCACTGGCAAAAACATCATTGATCCGCATACCTTCTGAAGATGGAAAATTTCAATTGCCTATTCGCATCACCTGGCCTTTGAATTATGATCCTTCAAAAAAGTATCCGGTGATGATAAATATTTACGGCGGTCCCAATGCAGGCACCGTAAGAGATGGCTGGCAGTTCAGTCCACTGAGCCAATGGTGGGCCAAAGAGGGACTCATCCAGGTAGCAATGGATCACAGAGCGAGCGGACATTTCGGGAAAAACGGAGTAAACTATATGCACAGAAATCTCGGCAACTGGGAACTCAAAGATTGGATCACCATTGTGAAATGGTTGAGAAACAATGGTGCAGATTCCACGAGGATTGGCATCTCCGGATTCAGTTACGGAGGATACATGACATCATTGGCGCTTACAAAAGGGGCGGGATATTTTACACATGGTTTGGCTGGAGGAAGTGTGACCGATTGGCATTTGTATGACAGTCACTATACAGAACGATTCATGGACAGTCCCAAGGAAAATCCCCAGGGATATGCAGCGGGTTCGATAATGACTTATGCAGACAGCTACAAAGGTTTGCTCAGGATTTATCATGGAACCATGGACGACAACGTTCACATGCAAAACAGTTTGCAACTGGTGAAGAAATTGCAGGAATCCAAAAAGCATTTCGAATTCATGGTTTACCCCGGTGGCAGACATGGATGGGGCGGAAATCAATCTGCACATTCCACCAATGAAAACAACATGTTCATTTACAAGAATTTGTTGAACAAGGAGATGCCTTCAGGGCTGATCAGATGAACAGTTGGCAGTTGACAGTTAACAGTTAACAGTCAACTGTTTTGAGTTGCTGATTTTGAGTTTTGGGTTAAAAAAAGTTTTATCTTGATAACAGTTAACTGTTAACGGTTAACCTTCAACGATTAACCAAAACCTACCACTCAAAACCAACAACCCATATGAAGCCGACAAGATTATTTGACTGCCTCGATTGGCAACTCCAACGTTCTCCGCAGGAGGATATGTTTGCAGCCAAGGAGAATGGACATTGGAGAAAATACAGCACACAGGAAGTTAGAAAGCTGGTGGACAGTCTCAGCATGGGACTTCTTCATGCGGGAGTAGGGTATCAGGATGGATCTGTGGAGGGAAGAGATAAAATTGCCGTGCTCAGCAATAATCGTCCAGAGTGGTTGATCCTGGATCTCGCCATCCAACAGACAGGCGCGATCCTCACCCCCATTTACCCGACCATCAGTCCCAATGAACTTGAATTCATATTCAACGATGCATCCATCAAGATGGTTTTTGTGAGCGACCAGGATTTGTACAATAAAGTACAGTCCGTCAGATCAAAAACCCCATCTGTTCAGGCGGTGTATTCTTTCAGTGAGCTCAACGGCGTATTGAATTGGAAAGAATTGCTGCACAATGGAACAGCAACAGATTTTGAAAAATTGACATCCATCAGAGATGCCATTCGTCCGGATGAACTCGCGACCATCTTATATACTTCAGGTACAACAGGATTCCCCAAGGGTGTCATGTTGAGCCACAAGAACATCATGGAGAATGTGCAAAATGTGGAAGAAATTGTTTCCGCAGTTGCCAATGCAAGTGACCGATGCTTGAGCTTCCTTCCTCTCAACCATATTTTTGAGCGGATGGTGAGTTATATATACATGTACATCGGTGTTTCTATTTATTATGCAGAGAGCATAGACACCGTTGGTGACAACCTCAAAGAGGTAAAACCTACACTCTTTACAACGGTACCAAGGTTGCTCGAAAAAGTATACGAAAAGATCATGGCCAAAGGAAGAGAACTCACGGGTGTAAAGAAAAATCTCTTTTTCTGGGCAGTGGGTGTTGCGAATAAATATGAATTGAATGAAAATCAAGGCCTCGTTTACAATATACAATTGGCCATTGCCAATAAGTTGATTTTCTCTAAATGGAGAGAAGCACTTGGTGGAAATGTCAAAGCCATTGTAACAGGTGCCGCAGCTTGTCAAGTGCGACTGCTGCGCATTTTCACTGCAGCAAAACTTGTAGTAATGGAAGGATACGGACTCACCGAAACCTCACCCGTTATTTCTGTAAACAGATATGATAAAAGTGGAAGAAGATTTGGAACAGTGGGGCAAGGAATCAAAAATGTTGAAGTGAAACTTGCAGAAGATGGAGAAATATGCTGCAGAGGATCCAACGTGATGATGGGATATTACAAGCGTCCGGATCTTACCGCAGAATGCATCGACGGTGAAAACTGGTTCCATACGGGTGATATCGGCGCATGGGTGGAAGGAAATTTTCTGAAAATCACCGACAGAAAAAAAGAAATATTTAAAACAAGCGGCGGAAAATATGTTGCTCCTCAACCCATTGAAAATAAAATGAAAGAATCTCCTTTCATCGAGCAAATGATGGTGGTTGGCCCGGAGCGAAAATTCACTGCAGCATTGATCGTTCCTGCATTTGCCAATTTGAAATCCTGGTGTGAGAAAAACGGCATTCCCCATCAAAGCAATGATGAGATGATCAGCCATCCGCGTGTGCAGGAACACTACAAATCCATTGTTGAAAAATTCAATGTACAGTTCAACCATATTGAGCAGGTCAAGAAATTTGAATTGCTCAATGCAGAATGGACCATTGATGGTGGTGAACTGACGCCAACATTGAAACTGAAAAGGAAAGTGATCACTGAAAAATACGGAGAGGCCATTGAAAAGATCTACGCAAAAGATCAGTCATTCTAAATCAAATGCGTGAGGAGTCCATCTCTGAGTTTGGGCTCAAACCAGGTGCTTTTCGGAGGCATCACATTTCCGCTGTCTGATATGTCAAACAATTGTTCGATGCTAACGGGATAGAAACTGAAGGCAACTTTCATTTCACCGGAATCGACTCTCATCTCCAATTCTTTCAACCCTCGAATACCTCCTACAAAATCAATTCTTTTATCGGTGCGTTGATCCTTGATGTCCAAATGTTTTTCCAATACATTGTTGGAGAAGATGGTGATATCCAAAACGCCAATGGGATCCTCATCATATGTTCCCTCAAGTGCTGTCAGATGATACCATGATCCGTTGAGGTACATGCCGAATTCATGCAAGGATGCAGGCTCCACAGGAATATCATAATGAGAGACCACAAAATCATCCTGCAATGCACTCAGAAAATCTTCATCGCTCATTCCGTTCAGGTCTTTCACCACTCTGTTGTAAGGCAAAATTTTTAATTCATTGGCCGGAAACAAGGTGGTAAGAAATTTGTCGGCCTCAGGACCCGCCTGTTTGCCAAGTGACTTGCGCACTTTGGCAGCACTGGCCGCACGGTGATGGCCATCGGCTATGTATGTACAAGGAACATCGTTCTTAAATATATCGGTAATGGATTGGATGGCAGATGCATCTCCTACTATCCAGATGCGGTGCACAATACCATCATCTGCAGTAAAATCATACACTGGTTGGTGATTTTTTTTCCAGTCAGCAATCAATTGATCAAGCACAGCATGATTGCGGTATGCGAGAAAAACATTTCCTGTTTGAGCACCTGTGATGCTGATGTGGTTGATGCGGTCTTTTTCTTTCTCTGGACGGGTAAACTCATGTTTCTTGATGATGTCGTTTTCATAATCGTCGACAGATGAACAACAAACCAATCCGGTTTGACTCCTTCCATGCATCACCAACTCATAAATATAATAGCATTCCTGTTCTTCCATCAACAGCACAGCGTCAGCCAGCATTTGATCAAGGTTCGATTTGGCTTTTTGATAAACACTGTTGTCATAGATACTCAAATCAGCCGGCATGTCGATTTCTGATTTTGTAACATGCAAAAAAGAATGGGGCTGGGAAGCTGCAAGGTTGCGGGCTTCTTCACTCGACAAGACATCGTAAGGAGGCGACGCCAATGCCTTTGCAATGGTTGGCTGAGGTCTTACTGCTTTGAAAGGAAATATGATGGCCATGATAAAATTTCTATACGTGTTCTTTTGCAAATTGATTGATCAGCTCCACCAATGCTTCGATGCTGCTCAGCGGCAGTGCATTGTACATGGATACCCGGAATCCCCCCACACTTCGATGCCCCTTGATGCCCACCATATTGGCTTCTTTGCAACGCTGCAAAAATGCTTGTTCAAGTGCCTCATCCTTCATGGTGAAGACTGCATTCATATGGCTTCTGTCTTCTTTTGCAACGGGCAAATGAAACAAAGGAATGGACTCCAGTGTATTGTAAAGAAGACTGGATTTTTGTTCATTGATTTTCTGAATGGCTGCAACACCGCCTGATTTTTTCAACCAACGGAGCGTCAGCAGACAAACATAAATGGCAAATACAGGTGGCGTATTCAACATCGATCCGTTGGTAACATGTTGTTTGTAATCCATCATGGATGGAATGGCAGATGAGGACTTATCCAAAAACTTTTTATCAATCACAACAAGATTGACTCCCGCAGCTCCAATATTTTTTTGGGCTCCCGCATAAATAAAAGAGAAGCGATTGAAATCCATTTCCCTGCTCAGGATATCACTGCTCATGTCCGCAACCAAGGGCATGGATAGATTGGGAATGGCATGCATTTGCGTTCCCTCGATTGTATTGTTGGTGGTATAATGAAAGTATGCCGCCTCATGGGGAACTGCATAATCCTTTGGGATGTAGGTGTAATTTTTATCCTTTGAACTTGCCACTACATCCACCTGACCAAAACGCTTTGCTTCTTTGATCGCTTTACTTCCCCATACACCTGCGTCAAGATAAGCTGCTTTTTTATCTTTGGAGAGATAGTTCATGGGCAATTGAAAAAATTGCGTCGATGCTCCTCCGTGCAGGAACAATACTTCTTTGTTCTGATCAAGTTTCATCAGTTCTTTTACCAATGAAACTGCTTCCTGCAATACCTCTTCAAACAGCGGAGTGCGGTGTCCTATTTCCAAGATGGAGAGTCCTGTGTTGTTGAAATTCAGGATAGCCTGACTGGCTTCTTCAAAAACTGTATGTGGGAGAATGCTGGGACCAGCATTGAAATTATGTACCATAAAATTGCATGCCGAAGCAACGTTTAAACGTGTCGCGAAGATACTTATTTTGAGTGGGAGATTTCAGAAAGATTGGGCTGACCTGCATCCACCCATGCCGTATACCAAAAACTGGCAATGGCATGTGTGGAGGCTCTTATTCTGCGTTCTACCATTCCGTTCAGCGCCCGGTGGTATTGAGCTGCATAGTCAACTGCATAGATGCGCTCATATTTTCCATTGCGCTTTTCATAGGAGAAAATATGTTGATCATGCTTGGCAGTGGACAGATGTTTTTCGATGCTCAACACGGTATCTGCTGCAGCTGCACTTTGATCAATCCTTTCCCATATGAATGCAAGTGGATCTCTGATATAAACCGCTCGTTCGATCAGCATTTCATATTGTGCAGCAAACAACTCAGGAAGTCGGCTCTCCCAAAATCCGTGGATACCGATCTGATTGGTCATTTGCCCGTTGTGGTTGCTGCTGGCGTGCAGCGGCACATGTGCATCTCCGATATAATGTCCGATGTCTGCCGAATATTTTAGAATAGCCACTCGATCTTTTTCAGCAAATGCCTTGGTGAGATTTGCTTTCACCACTTGAATCCACCAGGGAACAATACCATGTGCATGAAGTGTATCTGTTGAATATTGTTCCACTGCCTTCTCCCATTTTCTCGGCAACAACAGGGAGTCATTTCTTTTAAACCGATCCAGATCAATGTAATGCCGAGGTGCTTCATCTGGAAGGATATACCTGCGTTTATCAGGGTCCACCGCATGTTCCGATAGATAATGAACATTGCTTTTATAAAAAGCAATCATTTCCGTAGGCAGTAGAAATACAGCATGAAAATTGATGAAACGGTGCGCAAAAAATCCCCAACTGTAAGTCCCTTTAGGTACTCCAAACAACAACCACAACAATACCCATCCCCTCCACATACAACCAATGATTTTCGTTTGTCAATCCTCTCCCTCTGACCATTCCGTAACACCGCCGGATACGATGAACTTCATGGCGTCTGCAGAACGGACATCATCCAATACCTTGATTCTGTCCTTTTGCACCATATAGGTGATACCTGAAAAAGCATAGGAGTGCGGCACGTATACACAGTAATAATCCGTCAATCCAAATTGAGAAAGATCGGTTTGTGTGATGAAACCCATTCTCCAAACATCCTTGTCGTCTACCGCCACCAAAACAGGCTTGTTGAATTTTCTTTTATTGCCAGCAAATGCTTCGAGAAAATCCTTTATGGTTGTATAAATCAGTTTGATGCCCGGCGTTTTTTCCAGGACTGTGTCAAAGAGGTTGACCAAACGGGAAACAAAAAAGAGTGAGGATAAATAGCCAACAGTAAGCACAATCAAAACAACCGTCAGGAATCCGAGTCCGGGTATCTTAGCCGGATTCCCCTGGGCATCCAGTTTAACCATATCCGGCACCAGCACCCTGAGGACATTGGGCAGTATATCATCGACAAAATTGAAGAGAGAAACAACCGCCCAGGCAGTAATCACGATGGGAGCCAGGATGATCAATCCCTGAAAGAAATAATAGATCAGCTTACCCGGAGTGAAAGATTTCATTGAGCGCGGTTTTATCAAATATACACCTAAAAATGACCAATTTTGGGCGAAAATCACCCTATTTTATGCGAAAATCCCCGGTTTTTAACAAAAATCGATAAAAAAGCAGAAAACAACGTTCAAGATAACTTTAGAAAAGTTTAACATAGAAACCCAATTAACAAATAAAGTTTCCGTAGTTTTGCGCCCTCAAAATCATGGAAACAAAAGAACGAATCATACAGGAAGCCCGGAACCTCTTTTTGCGACTGGGAATCAGGTCGGTTTCCATGGATGACATTGCCACCCAACTGGGAATCTCCAAAAAAACAGTTTACCAGCATTTTCAGGACAAGGATGAGCTGGTAGATCGGGTGCTCCAAATGCAGATCAACAACATGCAGGCGGAAACGACCGAAACTGTACAATCCGCTTCCAATGCCATTGAAGAAATATTCAATACAATGGACATGATGGTGAAGCACTCCAGGAATATGAATCCCATGGTACTCTTCGACCTGCAGAAATACCATCTTTCCTCCTTCCAAAAATTTCATGCCTACAAGAACGATTTTCTGCTGAACATCATCTCCAACAATTTGAAAAAGGGAGTAGAGGAAGGTTTGTACCGAAGCGATATCAAGATTGAAATCCTTTCAAAATTTCGATTGGAAACCCTGATGATTGGATTCAACATGGATGCCTTTCCGGCTGACAAATACAACGTGACGGAAGTATCGCTTGTGATCATTGAGAACTTTCTGTACGGATTGGCAACAGAAAAAGGATTCAACATGATTGAATCCTACAAAAACAAAAGAAAAGAACATAACAATATAAATCAATAACAAATGACACGTGTGCGTCTACTATGTGCAGTCATGCTTCTAATGTTTACAGGCTTCCTGCAAGCCCAGCAAACATTCAAACTGTCTGCAGAAGAAGCTACCAGCATGGCATTGAAAAATGCTACTGAGCTCAAAAACCTCCGGTTGGACAAAGAAATCCAAATCGCTAAAAACAAGGAATACATTGCACAGGCCACTCCCCAAGTGAACGGAAGTGTACAAATGCAACACTTTTTCAGTATTCCGGTGACACTGCTGCCGGATTTCATATCGCCTGCAGTATACGGCGTGCTGTCCAAAAACGGTGTAAAAGATGGAAGTGGAAATCCGATTACACAGCCAACCGGACCCGCACAGTTTTTTCCTGCTCAGTTTGGAGTACCCTGGCAATCCAATGCAGGTGTGCAATTCCAGCAACTTTTGTTTCAACCCGATCTTTTTATTGCCATCTCTGCAAGAAAAAAAGCAGTCGACTACACAGATGCCAACATCAGGGTGATGGAAGATTCTGTGAAGAGCAATGTACTCCGTGCTTACTACAGCATCCTGATTGCAGAAAAAAGAAAACACTACCTGGATGAAAGCATCAAAAGGCTTGAAAAATTAAAACAGGACCAGGAAAAACTGTTTAAAAACGGTTTTGCTGAAAGGTTGGATATTGATAAAACACAGGTTACCCTGAATAATCTCATCACCACATCCACCCAAATCGAAAGATTGATAGAAATTGGATATGCCTCCATGAAATTTGTTTTGGCGGTTGATCAAAAAGATACGCTGCAGCTGACAGAAACTTTGACAGCAGATTTGGTAAAAAAGGGATTGCTGGAAATGGGCAATTTCAATTACAACGATAGAAAAGAAATACAACTGCTCAATGTGGTGAGAGATCTGCAGGGATTAGATCTAAAACGCCAAAAACTTTCATTCGTACCTACCCTCGCCAGCTATTGGAGCTACAGCAGAAATGCATTGAGGCAGGAATTCAATTTCTTTGATTTCAACCAGAAATGGTTCAAAGCTTCTGTATTGGGCATCAATCTGAGCGTACCCATTTTCGATGGAGGACAAAAAATACAACGCATCAAACAGGCCAATATGAATGTTGAGAAAATTGACAACACCATACAAAACCTGCAGCGTGCAATTGACCTGCAATTGAAAGCATCCTCTACCCAATTCAAAAATGCACTTTCCTCTCTCGATGTGCAGGAGAGAAATGTGCAACTGGCAGAGAAAGTGTACAATACCACCAAGAAGAAATATGAACAGGGACTGGGATCGAGTTTTGAGCTTCTGCAAACTCAAACTGAACTTGAAAATGCACAGTCCAATTATTTCCAGGCATTGTTTGATGCTGTAAATGCAAAAATATCATTCACCAAGGCACTGGGTAAACTTTAAATTATACAACACATCAATATGAAAAAGCTATTCGTCATTGTCATCATCGCTGCACTGGTATCCTGCGGAAGCAAACAGGAAGGGAATCAGGATCTGGCCGGGAAAAAAGCTGCGCTGGAAACACTCACCAAACAAAGAGATGCATTGAACAATCAGATCAATGCATTGCAGACAGAGATCAATCAACTGTCAGGCGGTGCAGTTGCTGAAAAAATGAAGCTGGTGGAGGCAACTGCACTTGCAACACAGGATTTCAGTCACTACATCGAACTGCAGGGAAAAGTATCTACTGAAAACGTTTCCTATGTTACACCAAGAGGAATGGGTGGACAGGTCAAGCAGATTTATGTCAAGCAGGGCGATGTTGTCAAAAAAGGCCAGTTGCTCATGAAACTGGAAGACGGCATCGTGCAGCAAAACATCAAACAGGTGGAAAGCCAGCTTGCTTTTGCAAAAAATATTTTCAGCAGACAGGAAAATCTTTGGAAAGAAGGCATTGGTACAGAAGTGCAATTTCTTTCAGCCAAGAACAACGTGGAGAGCTTGGAGAAACAACTGGGACTCGTAAAGGAACAACTCAGCACTACACTTGTAACTGCTGAAGTCAGTGGCGTGATTGAAACTGTGGGCATCAAAGTAGGTGAAACATTTGTTGGAAATCCGATGGCTACCATCATTATTGTAAATCCCGGTAACCTGAAGGCAGTTGTCGATGTTCCTGAAAACTATATCAGCAAAGTAAAAAGGGGCATGCAAGCCATCATTACCATTCCTGATCTCAATGAATCATTCAATTCACAAATCAGTGTTGTTTCTGAAACAATCAATATCACTTCCAGAAGTTTTGTTGCAGAAAGCAAACTGCCCAGCAAATCCAATATCAAACCCAACCAAGTGGCACTGATTAAATTATTGGATCACCAAGCGAAAGATGCCATTGTTGTTCCTGTTGAAACTGTGCAGACAGATGAAAAAGGAAAATATGTATACGTAATGGTGGAAGAGAAAGGGAAGAAAATTGCCCGCAAGCGCAGCATCAACATCGGTGAATTCTATGATGAATTGATTGAGGTGAAATCCGGACTGGCAGTGAACGATCAATTGATCACCAAAGGATTCCAGGGATTGTATGAAGGCCAGCTGTTGACCACTGCAGGAAAATAAAAAATCAAAAGAAATTATTAAACATACCAACATGGACAACCTGTCAAACAATAATCCCATTTTCAAATTGTTGCAGAATCCAAAAACATTTGGACCAACCAACTGGGCGATCAAAAACAAGACAGCTGTTTACCTGCTCACACTTATTATATCAGTTTGGGGAATCGGACTTTTTCTTTCTTACCCCAAAGAGCAGTATCCGGATGTAGTCATCCCTAATATATTTGTTCAAACCGTATACGTAGGAAACTCTCCAAAGGAAATCGAGAGCCTCGTAACACGTCCCATTGAGAAACAATTGAAAGGCATCACGGGTGTCAAAATCAATAGCATCAAATCAACTTCCCTGCAGGATTTTTCCGCCATCATTGTGGAGTTCAGCACATCTGTAAAAACAGATGTGGCCTTGCAAAAAATGCGCGATGCGGTTGACAAGGCAAAAAAAGACCTTCCCACCGATCTCACCCAGGAACCTGTTGTACAGGAATTGTCGTTGTCAGAGCTGCCTATCATGTCAGTGAACGTGAGCGGCGATTATGATGCTGTCAAATTGGGTGACTTTGCAGACCAACTCAAAGATAAAATCGAAGAGCTCAGCGAAATCAGTCGCGTTGATCTCATCGGTGCACCTGAAAGAGAAATTCAAATCAATGTAGACCGCTTCAAAATGGAAGCAGCCAAGATTGGCTTCAATGATGTTGAACAAGCCATACAACGTGAGAACCTTGATATATCAGGTGGATTGCTGGAAGTGGGTGAACAAAAAAGAGCATTGAGACTGAGCGGACAATTCAACTCCGCACTGGATCTGAACAACATGGTTGTAAAAAATATTTACGGTGCTCCCTTTTATCTGAAAGATTTCGCAAACATCGTTGATACCGTAAAAGAGAAAGAAAGCTATGCACGTTTGAATGGAAAGAATGTCGTTACACTCAGCATCATCAAACGTTCTGGAGAAAACCTCATCAATGCCTCCGAGAAGATCAATGCCATTGTCAAGGAGATGCAACAGGATGTTTTTCCAAAAGACCTCAATGTCAATATCACAGGTGACCTCAGTATCAAAGCAGCTGCTGCATTCGATGAACTCGTGAACTCCATCATCATTGGATTCATTCTTGTATTGATCATCTTGATGTTCTTCATGGGTGTCACAAATTCATTCTTTGTGGCATTGTCTGTTCCCCTGAGCATGTTCCTCGCATTCATATTCCTGCCTACGGCTGATTTCATTGTAGGATCCAATGTGACGCTGAATTTTATTGTATTGTTCGCACTCCTGTTTGGATTGGGAATTGTGGTAGACGATGCCATTGTTGTGATTGAAAATACCCACCGAATATTTTCCCAGGGCAAAGGAAAAATCTCTGCTGTGGATGCTGCCAAATATGCTGCAGGAGAGGTATTTGTTCCAGTATTGGCAGGTACACTTACCACACTGGCACCGTTTGTGCCTCTTCTGTTCTGGCCTGGCATCATCGGAAAATTCATGATCTACCTGCCAACCATGCTGATCTTTACGTTGACAGCATCCTTGATTGTGGCATACATCATGAACCCCGTATTTGCGGTGGATTTCATGGAACACGAAGCACATGAAAAACAAGCAAAATCATCTGTATTCAAAAAGCCACTTTTCCTTTTGTTCCTGATCATGGGTCTGCTTTTTGATCTGGCTGGTTACGGCGGAGATCAGTCATCTTTCAGATTCATAGGAAACATGCTGTTGTTCTTTGCAATACTGATGGTGTTGAATGCATATGTATTGACAGACGCCATCAACTTCTTCCAAAATAGATTGCTCCCCGGATTGATGAACAGGTATGAAGTATTGTTGCGATGGACAACCCAGGGATGGAGACCGGTAAAAATGCTGTTGGCAACTTTTGCCTTGCTTATTTTCTCCTTCTTCTTCTTTGGCATGAGAAATGTACCCATTGTACTGTTTCCACAGGGAGATCCGAACACGATATACGTTTACATGAAGCTCCCGGCGGGAACGGATGTGAAATACACTGATTCAATTACCCAATCACTCGAAAAGAAAATCAACCGGGTATTGGAAATGGACAACGGCAAGAAAAACCCGTTGGTTGAGAGTGTAATTGCCAATGTTGCTGTTGGAGCCAGTGATCCCAACAGTGGCGACAGAAGCACGCGTCCGGAACTGGGCAGAATTCAGATCAGTTTCGTTCCATTTGAAAAAAGAGAAGGTAAATCAACCACTCCCTATTTGAATGCAGTCAGAGAAACCATCAAAGGAATTCCTTCGGCTGAGATCAGTGTTGCGCAAGAAAGCAATGGTCCACCCACCAAGAGTCCGGTTAACATTGAAGTTTCAGGCGAAAACTTTGAAGACCTCACCAGTACAGCCATCAAACTCAGGAATTATTTGAGTGATAAAAATATTCCCGGGGTGGAAGAATTGAAAATTGACGTGGACTTCAACAATCCGGAAATTGGATTGACGATTGACAGAGAAAGGGCCTTGATGCAAGGTATTTCTACAGCACAGGTGGGCGTGGAAATCAGAACAGCCTTGTTTGGAAAAGAAATATCCAAGTTGAAAATCGGAGAGGAAGAATACAAGATCACTGTACGCAACGAAGCAACCCAGCGAAAAACATTGTCTGAGTTGCTGAACATGCGCATCACCTACAGAGATTTTACAACCGGCATGATCAAACAAGTACCGATCAGCTCAGTGGTGAAATCAGATATCAGCAACACCTACGGCAGCATCAAAAGAAGCAACCAAAAAAGGGTCATCACCATATATTCAAATGTATTGACATCACAAGGATATACTCCACAAAGCGTGAATGCAGATATCAAAAAATACATAGACGCTTTCAATGAGAAAGCGGAAGGTGTAGTTGTAGCACAAACAGGAGAAGAGGAACAATTGAGAGAGACAGCAGGCTTCCTCAGCAATGCACTTTTCATTGCAGTTGGATTTATTTTGCTGATCCTCATTTTACAATTTGGATCTTACAGCAGAACCATGATTGTATTGTCTGAAATCATGTTCAGCTTGATCGGTGTATTATTAGGGTATGCAATTTTCCGTTCAACCTTTGCAGCTGTAACCAGCGGCATTGGAATTGTCGGCTTGTCGGGCATCGTTGTGAAAAACGGAATCCTCGTCATTGAATTTGCAGACGAACTCAGGTCCAGAGGAATGAAAACCAGAGAAGCAGTGATCGAAGCAGGTAAAACAAGGATTGTTCCGGTTTTGCTTACCGCCCTTGCTGCCATCCTAGCTTTGATTCCGTTGGCGGTTGGTTTCAATATCAACTTCGTCACATTGTTCAACGATCTCAATCCGCATATCTTCTTCGGAGGTGACAACGTTGCGTTCTGGAAGCCGCTTTCGCTGACGATTATCTGGGGACTCATGTTCGCATTTTTCATGACTTTATTGATTGTTCCTGCGATGTACCTCATTGCAGAAAGATTGAAACGTCCCATGCAACAGTTTTACAAAGGAAAATGGATATCAATCCTCGGATTGCTCGGACCATTGTTCTTTATCTTTACGGCCCTGATGTACCTGGTGAGAAAAATACAAGGGAAGAAAGTGTGGAATGGGAAAACAGTTAACGGATAACAGTCAACGGTTGACAGTTGACGGTTAACAGTTAACCGTTAACTGTCAACTTTTTTTAAATAAAAAACATCATATGACAAACTTTTCAAGCCGCTCCAACCACGAAATCGATTACAAGATCGTTGGAGAAGAAATGCAATATGTTGAAATAGAATTGGACCCACAGGAAACAGCCATTGCAGAAGCAGGCAGTTTCATGATGATGGATGAGGGCATCCAAATGCAAACCATTTTCGGTGACGGATCCAATCAAAATCAGGGTGTACTCGGAAAATTGTTCTCAGCCGGAAAGCGACTGCTGACGGGAGAAAGTCTGTTTATGACTGCCTTTACCAACATGGTCAACGGTAAAAAGAAAGTATCATTTGCATCACCCTATCCCGGAAAAATCATTCCATTGGATTTGCAACAACTCGATGGAAGAATCATTTGTCAGAAAGACTCTTTTCTTTGCGCAGCCAAGGGAGTTTCTGTTGGCATTGCATTCCAGAGAAAACTGGGAACCGGATTGTTCGGCGGTGAGGGATTCATCATGCAAAAACTGGAAGGTGATGGATTGGCTTTTGTGCATGCAGGGGGACACGTTTTCGAACGCTATCTCACCCCGGGTGAGGTATTGAAAATTGATACAGGATGTCTGGTTGCTTTTACTCAAACAGTTGACTACGACATTGAATTTGTAGGAGGAATCAAGAATACAATTTTTGGTGGAGAGGGACTCTTCTTTGCAACATTGAGAGGTCCTGGTAAAATATGGATTCAAACATTGCCCATCAGCAGGTTGGCCAGCAGGATCATGTCGTATGGAACATTCAACAGAAAAGAAGAAGGGAGCATCTTGGGAGGCTTCGGTAATATGTTGGATGGTGATGGATATTGATGACAACGCAATTGGTTAAAATAAAAAATCCCACTCATCTAGTGGGATTTTTTATTGATATGTTTCAATCGACTACTCTTTCCTTCCATAGAGATTGCCGAGCAGACGAAGGATTTCTACATACAACCAAACCATGGTTACCAGCAATCCAAATGCGCAATACCATTCCATGTATTTGGGTGCACCCATAGAAGCGCCCTGTTCGATGCGATCGAAGTCAAGCAACAAACTCAATGCTGCAATGGCTGTGATGGCAATGGATATACCAATGCTCAACATACTGCCGCCTTGGAGTCCCTGTACCTGTACACCAAAAAGAGAGAGCACAAAAGTGATCAGATAAAACAATGCAATGCCGCCAATGGCTGCAAACATGATTGATTTGAAACGCTCTGTTACTCGAATGATTCTAAATGTATAAAGAACATACATGGCAATGGCAGTTCCAAATGTTAGGATAACCGCCTGCATTACGATGCCTGGAGCTACTTTGGCAAATGCATTGTTATACATAGCTGAGATGGATCCAATAACCAGTCCCTCCAACAGTGCATAGGCAGGAGCCAAGTATTGTGCCCATACCGGTTTGAACATAAGGATCAATGCAACGACCAATCCACCAATGGCACCACCCATGACATAGCCTTGAATACTGTTTCCTACAGCTGCCTCGTTCCATACGTAGAATGCAGTTGCCATGACCATGAGAAAAAGAAATCCAAACTTATTGAGTGTACCTCGGAAGGTCATGCTCCCTGATCCTGGGATGTTGATGACACGTCCGAATGATTTTTCCGAAAGAGTGGGATTACTTGAATTGAATAGAGCCATATTGGGTAATTTTGTAGTCTAAATTAATTAATTTCATCATAGTACATGAAACCCTTTCGTGTACTATGATGTTAAAGTTCAAACAAAAACCATGCCACAAAGGAAAGAAGAGCTCCTCAGTGATATCGTCATCAAGTTTGCAGGTGACAGCGGAGACGGTATGCAGCTGACGGGAAGTCAGTTTACCAACAATACCGCCCTGTTGGGTATAGATCTTGCCACCTTCCCCGATTTTCCCGCAGAAATCAGGGCACCCCAAGGCACACTGCCAGGAGTGAGTGGTTATCAATTGAGGTTTTCAAGTGATGCCATTTATACACCAGGCGATCTCTGCGATATATTGGTTGCCATGAATGCTGCTGCGTTGAAAACCAATTTAAAATCCATCAAAAAAGGCGGAAAAATCATTGCAAATGTAGATGGATTTGATGCCAAAAATCTTCGACTGGCCAACTATCCGGATGGTATCAATCCTTTGGAAGATGATTCACTTGGTGGATTCGAAGTCATCAAAATGGATGTTACAAAAATGACCCGTGAGGCACTGAAAGACATCCAGATGGGAACCAAAGAAAAAGACCGTGCAAAAAACATGTTCGTATTGGGATTCCTTTACTGGATGTACAGCCGTGACATGGAAAGCACCCTCAATTTCCTGAAAGAAAAATTCGGAAAGAAAGATGAAATCCTGAATGCAAACCTGAAAGCTTTGCAAGCGGGATATAATTATGGTGATACGACCGAGACTTTCACAACCAGATACAAAGTTGAGAAAGCAAAAATGCAACCCGGAACCTATCGTTCCATCATGGGAAACCAGGCATTGGCAATGGGCTTGATCGCAGCATCTGAGAAAAGTGGATTGCCCATTTTTCTGGGTTCCTATCCCATTACTCCAGCTTCGGATATTTTACACGATCTGAGCAGGATGAAAAATTTTGGAGTGAAAACTTTTCAGGCCGAAGATGAAATTGCAGGCATCACCTCTGCCATCGGCGCCAGCTATGGAGGTGCGTTGGGTGTAACAACCACATCCGGACCGGGAATTGCGCTGAAAGGAGAAGCCATGGGATTGGCAGTGATGCTGGAAATTCCTTTAGTGATCATTGATGTGCAGAGAGGCGGACCATCAACAGGACTCCCAACAAAAACAGAACAAAGTGATTTGATGCAGGCGTATTATGGAAGAAACGGTGAATGTCCCATGCCCGTCATTGCAGCTTCTACACCTAGCGATTGTTTCGATTCTATTTTTGAAGCAACCCGCATCGCATTGCAACATATGACTCCAGTGATGTATTTGAGTGATGGTTATATTGCAAATGGTGCCGAGCCTTGGAAATTTCCAAAGGCTGAAGATCTTCCAGCAATCAACGTGCATTTCAAAAAGGAGTTGGAAGAAGGTGAAGAAAAATTCTTGCCGTATAAGAGAGACGAAAAACTTGTTCGTCCATGGGCTGTTCCAGGTACCAAAGGATTGGAACACAGGATTGGAGGCATTGAGAAACAGGACATCACAGGAAATGTGAGCTATGACCCGGAGAACCATCAGCACATGGTAAAAACAAGACAGGCCAAGGTTGATACCATTGCAAATTATATCCCAGAACAAAAAATTGACAGCGGAGCCGACAAAGGCAAAGTATTGGTATTGGGATGGGGAAGCACTTTCGGTGCCATCAAAACTGCAGTGCAGGAATTGATCCATGAGGGACATGCAGTTTCACATGCCCATGTCAGATACCTCCGACCTTTCCCAAAGAACCTTGGTAACATCCTTTCAAATTTTGATACCGTATTGATACCTGAGATCAACAACGGCCAACTGATTAAAATCATCAGAGATGTTTATTTCGTTGATGCCAAAGGATACAATAAAATAAAAGGCACACCGATCACCAAGACAGAGTTGATAGAAGAAATCAGAAAGTACTTATAATAAAAAACCGTTAACAGTTAACTGTTAACGGTTAACAGATGATGATTCATCATCAAATGATTCTCTCTACAATCTTACCAGTCGACTTCTCTTTCAAGATCAGCTTCTTGGTTCCAAAGTGAGTCATTTCTTCTTTGACCAGATAATGATCCTTGTCAAATTCTATCAAATGGCTGTCTTTGGTTACGCCCACCTTCCCTCTCCATTCATCCAACTTCACAGGTTCCCAAAGTTTTGATTTGGCACTTCTGTATGCAGCGTCCAGCACAGCATTCACCACATATCCATCATAAAACGTTTCTCTGGGCTGTGTTCCTTTTTCAAAGCAGGTAAACATTTCCGCAAACATGTGATTGTACCCGAGTTCGTTCAACTCATCTCCTACAGGGAACAACCAGCCGGAATTTGATTCTGCTTTTTCTGCAACATAATCAGCTCCCTTGCCTGTGGTGAACATATCGAAACCGGTTCTCAAGAATCCGTTGATCCAAATGGTACCCTCGGTCCCCATCACTTCATCTCTCAAATCCAATCCACCTCTGAATGTCCAGCTAACTTCAAACTGAGCGATGGCTCCGTTTTCATATTTCACCAAGCCAATGGCATGATCTTCTGCATCGATGGGCTTCACTTGTGTATCTGCCCAGCACATCACCTCGACAGGTTTGATGTCCTTACCAATATAACTTCTGGTAATTTCCACGCAATGACAACCCAAATCCAAAATACATCCACCACCTGCTTGCTCAATATCCCAGAACCAATCGCTGTGGGGACCAGGATGGGTTTCGCGTGACTTGGCCCAAAGGATTCTTCCCAATGCACCATTTTTCACGCTGTCGTATGCCTTCAAAAATTTTGGAGTGTATACAAGATCCTCCAAATAACCATTGAAAATACCAGCCTTCTCAACAGCATCCATCATGCGCTTTGCCTCTACAGCATTTCTGCCAAGTGGCTTTGTTGTGATGACAGCTTTTTTATGTTTGATACAGAGATTGACTGCTTCCTCATGAAGATTGTTGGGCAATGAGATACAAACCATGTTTACATCAGGATGAGCAATAGACTCCTCCATTACGGTAGTATAATGATCACAACCATAATCAACCGCGAACTTTTTAGCCTGCTCTTCTCTTCTTGAATAAATGGAAACAATTCTGTCCTTGCTTCTGAGTCCCTGAATGGAATCAGCATAAAATCTTCCGATGAATCCGGAACCTAGCATTGCAATTTTCACCATATGTCGAGATTTAGTTTTTAGGGTTTAAGATGATTTTGCTGTTCTCGTATTGTCTTTGAAAAACAGGAGGAACAAAACTAATATAACTGCGGCAATACCTGCAGGTACCAGCCAAACATTTAGCCAGTTGGTAACTTCGTTCACCGTGTATTGATCTTTGACTTTTCCTGCAACAATCGATCCGATCAACATTCCGAGTCCATAGGTTGCAAGCGAAATCAGTCCCTGTGCCTGTGATTTGATCTTCTCCCCGGCTTTTGCATCGGTATAAATCATTCCGCTCACAAAAAAGAAATCATAACAAACACCGTGCAGCAATATAGCTGCATACAGCATCCATTCGCTGTTGCCCGGATTGCCATATCCGAAAAATGCAAAGCGGATGATCCAGGCAAGCAATCCCACAATCAGGATTTTCTTCACGCCCAATCTTGCATATGCCAATGGCAGAAGGAGCATGAACAACACCTCTGAAACCTGTCCGAGTGACATCTTATTTTCAATCTTGAAAGTAGAGGGATCAAGATCGGGAAAGGCCAACTTGTATCCGTCTGTCAAAGATGGATTGGCCCAGGTATAGTAAAATGACAATGGAATACAAATCAGTACAGAAGAGAAAAAGAAAATCAGAAATGATTTGTCTTTGAAAAGCACAAATGCATCTTTTCCGATGATCTGTGAGAAGGTAGACGGTCCCGTTGCAGTGGGCGGCGTCTTGGGCAGGAAGAATGACAGTACACCCAAGACCACTGCAGATACCATGGAAATTTGAAATATTATTACCTTATCACCAACGCCCATGAAGCCAACCAGATTCACAACCGCAATCCAGGCAATGGTTCCAAACACACGAATGGCAGGGAATTCTTTTTCCGGGTTGCTCATATTGCGCATCGATATGGAACTTGTCAAAGAAATGGTAGGTGCAAACGTCAGGCAATACAGCAACATCACCCAGTAAAATGTATCAGGATCTTTGATATTGATTAGTACAAAAAGAATTGCAGCACCGGCAAGGTTGAGCACTCCCAATACTTTCTGTGCCTGAAAAAATCGGTCAGCCAACATACCCACAAAGAAGGGGGCTACGATCATGGCGATGGAAAATGCAGCATATGCATTTCCGACCTGATCACCCGTAGCATGCAACTGATCGGTCATGTATTTACTCATTTGTCCATACCATGCTCCCCATACAAAGAACTGCATGAACATCATCAAAGAAAGCTGAATGTTGATTTTAGATTTCATATGCAAGTTTGTGCTTCAAGATACTGAAAAAACTATTTTTTATCTCCTTTGTAGAGACATAGTTCCTGCAATCCGCATTGGCTGCACTTGGGACTTCTCGCGAGGCAGGTATATCTTCCATGCAGGATCAACCAATGATGTGCTTTGTGGATCAGCTCGTCCGGAATATTTTTGGTCAGTTGCTTCTCAGCAGCAAGCGGTGTTTTGGCGTTTTTGGTAAGTCCCAATCGTGCTGAAACCCTGAAAACATGCGTATCCACTGCCATGTTGGGCTGCTTGTCAATCACAGAGGTGATGACATTCGCTGTTTTTCTGCCTACACCCGGTAACATTACCAGTTCCTCCACTGTCATCGGAACCTCTCCATTGAATTTTTCCAACAGCATCTTGGCCATGCCTATCAGGTGCTTCGTTTTGTTATTGGGATATGAAATACTCCTGATCAAAGGAAACAATGTATCAAAATCAGTTGCAGCCAATGCAGCGGGATCAGGAAACTGCTGGAACAATTTAGGCGTGGTCAAGTTCACCCGCTTATCGGTGCACTGTGCAGACAAGATCACAGCAACCAATAACTGAAATGGGTTGTCATATATCAACTCTGTTTCAGCCTCGGGAATCTGCTTGCTGAAGTAATCAATGATCAATTGGTAACGCTCCTTTAGCCTCATATAAATCGGCTTGGAAGTTACAACGAAAATGCTTTAGCTGGCTGGAAGATGGCCCTCCTGGGCGTAAAACAGGATCTTGTCTAAAGTAGACTGGGAAGGCGAAAAATGTCCGGTCGATAAATTGTGCAATGTATATGTGTAGCTCTGATAAATCTCCATCAAATAAGGATTGTCTTTCAAAAAATGTTCATAGTTGCCTGATTCCTCCTCGGAGAGTTCATGATAGAAATACCGCAGCATTTCTTGAATCATTACCTCGTTCATAATCAATCTTTTAGAAATTCGTTTTCAAAGGTATTCCTTACTATAACGGAGAAGCCATCCAATATATTGTGTGAATGTTTTGATCATTGCTCTTTGATCAAATAGAGATCTTCATTGTCCTTTTTCATCAAATATTGCTCTCGTGCAACTTTTTCTTTCCAGGAGGGATTGGTCTTCATCATTTCAACGTCTCTGCGCGTTTTTTCAATTTCCTCCAGATAATACTTTTTCTTTTGTTTCAATTCATTCAACTCTGATCGGTACTGCATATGAAGAAAAAGATTGTTGTGGTCGAAAAACAGCATCCAAACCATGAAAAACACAGCAACAACAATGTATTTATTCTTGAAAAATCGAACGAGTTTCATACCGGTAAAACAAAATTAGGAAAATTACCGCTGGCTAGGTGGGATGAGGTTAACTTTGTACACGCACCAGGTGGTGTCATCAACATGGAAAAATCAAATTTTGTAGATCAGATCAGGGTGTTTTGCAAAAGCGGACACGGCGGAGCGGGAAGCAAGCACTTTATGCGCACCAAATTCAATCCACAGGCTGGTCCGGATGGTGGTGATGGCGGCAGAGGCGGACATATCATTCTGAGAGGAAATAAAAACCTGTGGACACTCCTCCATCTGCGATACTACAAAAATGTAGTTGCAGAAAACGGACAAGGGGGTAATAAAAACAACATGACGGGCAGGGACGGAAAAGATATTTTTATCGAAGTACCGCTCGGGACCGTTGCAGTAGATGAAGAGTCGGGGCAAAAAGAAATAGAAATACTGGAAGACGGACAAGAATTTGTCTGGATCAAGGGTGGAAGAGGTGGACTCGGAAATAAAAACTTTGCCACCGCAACGCGACAAGCACCTGAATATGCACAACCAGGTGAACCAGGTGTGGAAGGTTGGAAAATTTTAGAACTTAAAGTACTGGCAGATGTTGGATTGGTTGGCTTTCCCAATGCCGGAAAATCAACATTGCTGTCAAGCATGACTGCTGCAAAACCAAAAATCGCAGATTATGCATTTACTACACTCACCCCACAACTGGGCATGGTGGAATACCGAGACGGCAGATCATTCTGTATAGCTGACCTCCCGGGTATTATTGAAGGCGCTGCAGAGGGCAAGGGTCTCGGTCACAGGTTTCTGCGACACATCGAAAGAAATCCTGTTCTGCTCTTCCTGATACCCGCCGACAGCAAAGACCACAAGGAAGAATGGAACATCCTGCTCAATGAACTTGAACAATACAATCCTGAGCTGCTCGATAAAAAATTCATCATCGCCATCAGCAAGAGCGATATGCTGGATGATGAACTGAAACAAGCCATCAACAAAGAACTTCCATCCAATATCCCGCATGTATTTATTTCTTCGGTTTCCAATACTGGTTTACAGGAATTGAAAGACCTGTTATGGAAAACCCTGAATCAGCAAGAGGGAACATGATCAAAAAACAGCTGCAGCAACTGGCCATCGTGATACAATTGGGCAGAGCCTTCTTTCCGGGCATTTTGCTGATTGCGCTTGTGTATACTTTTTTCACGGACTTCTTGCAGGGGAAAGACATCATTGTCACTGGACTCCAATCGCGTCAAACAGGATTTTTCTTTCTGGTATCATTGCTTTTCTGGGTATTGATCACATGGTATACATCAAGATTGATTGCGTACAACCATGACAGACTCTTTCGCATTGCCAAAAAAGGGCTCCTCCATGCCCCCAGACTGTTGGGTTATACATGTTTCACGGTTGTTTTTATGTCAGTGATTTCATTGAACAGTGCATATGACACATTTCTTGCTCATTCGCTGATCTTCCTCTTGAATATTGCACTCTACCTGCTGCTTCATGCAAGCATTCAACGACTCAACAACAGTGTTGTTCCTGCATTGTTGATGAGGATCAGAATAGGCATATGGATCATTTTTCTATGCAGCATTGCCTGGATGGTCTACGTCAATTCTCTTTCTACCTACCTGGTATTAATGCCTGTCATGCAAGTGGGATACCTCTATCTGGTCATTACCAGAAGAAAAATCAGTACTGCCCACAAAAGAAAAAAATCAATACCCTCGAATCAAGCTATAGGAAAAATAAAGAAGCATTATGAAAGTCTGATCATTTGGATCTTCACAGATCCAACCAAACAAAAAGAATCACTGAACAAAGAGTTGACCTTACAAACAGAAAAAAATATTTTTCTGATCTTTCTCTTTTTTTCAATATTCACCCTGCTGATATATTTCAATTTCATTTTCAATATTTCATTTGCCAGGTTTATCAGTCCCCTGCCCATCATCCTGATCTCCTTTGCTGTACTGTTGGGCGCAGGCAACATGCTGTCACTTTTCTCCATCAAACTGCAGATCAATTTCCACTTTCTGTTCTTGCTCTCTTTGGTCATCATTGGATATTTTGTAGAGACACACCAAGTGTCATTGCAAACAGACAACAGCAATGCCATCCATCATGCAAGGCCAACACTGAGAAATAAATTCAATGCATGGTTTGATAAAATTTACCAGTCATCCGAGAAAAACCATGCAAAAGAAATACCGATATATTTTGTAATTGCAGATGGAGGAGCATCGAGGTCAGCCTATTGGACAGCATCAGTGCTATCTGAGCTTGATGCAAGATCAAATGGCAAGTTCACAAAGTACCTGTTCTGTCTCTCTGGAGCTTCAGGTGGAAGTTTTGGCAACATGGTTTTCTATGGAAGCATACGCCAAAAGGATGCAAACAAACTTGCACCCATTCAAGCTTACTTGTCAACTGATTTTTTGAGTTTTCCACTGGCAAGGTTATTGGGACCCGATTTGGTGATTCCTTTTTTACCCGGACTCAAATCGGCTGATCGTGCAAATGCTTTAGAAAAATCGATGGAAACAACCTCAGCCAATGATTCAATCAGTGCTTTCATGCGAAAAGACCTTTCGGCAATCATGCCGTCAAATGATGCGACATTCAATCCCGTCATCGCCATCAATACAACCAGCATGCAGGATGGAGCACCAGGTTATATCAGCAACATACAATTGAAGAATGAGTTGTCAGGAAAGAGAATCGATGTCATCAACCAACTTGGCAAGAATGAAACCATGAAACTTTCTACAGCAGTTGTGTTGGGAGCAAGATTTCCTTATTTCAGTCCCGCAGGCCGCATCAACAACCAATACTTTGTAGATGGAGGATATTTTGACAATTCAGGAGGAGGCATTGTACATGAGATGATTTTGGATCTCCATGCGATGATAGAAGACACCCTCCGCTCAAATCCTGATCATCCATTCAAAAATATCAGGTTTCATGTCATACACATCAGCAACCAAGCTGAAGGGAAAAATCGAATCAAAAAAATACATCCCCTTGTTAACGATCTGGCCGCACCGATCAAAACCATCATGGGATCCTATGAACGCCAAACTGATTTTAACAACATCAGACTCAGCAAATACCTATCAGAATTGTATAAAGATGAAACAACCTTTCACTCGATAAACCTATATAAGAAAGGAGAATCAGACATTTTTCCAATGAATTGGTCGATCTCGGCACAATCACTCGAAAAAATAAATCAACGTCTTCATCAACATGAAAATCTTGATAGCCTGACAAAAATGATGATGATGTACTAAAGCAACTCCCAGCTCATGCCTCCATCTTTCTCATCTTTCAACTGAATACCTGCGGCCAACAATTGATTTCTGATTTTATCGGAGGTTGCAAAATCTTTTCTGGAACGCGCATCTTTTCTGATATCACCTATCAGATGGAGAACGGCAGCCAACTTGTCGTCATCTCTCTTTGACTCATCAGTGAGTCCGAATATATCGATCAAATACACATTGAACTGCTCTTGCATCAGGTTCAATGTCTTGGAGGAAAGCGATGCTAGCTGTATTTTACCATCTTTGATCGAGTTGATCATTGGAACCAATTCAAACAACCCTGCCATCACCTTGGCTGTATTCAAATCATCGTTCATGTCTTGTTGGAGTCCACCGAGAATTTCCAACACCTTTGCATCTAAATTCTTGTCAGCCGCATCATGATTCAACTGCGAAAAATCCATCTTGCGCAAATAGGAAAAAGCTTCCCACATTCTTTTCAACCCTTTTTCAGCTGCCTGCAGGGCCTCATTGCTGAAATCGAGTGTACTCCTGTAATGGGTTTGCAAAATGAAGAAGCGGACTGTCATCGGAGAATAACCCTGGGTGAGGATTTCATGACTGCCCGAGAAGAGTTCACTCAACTTGATCACATTGTTGTAACTCTTTCCCATCTTTTTTCCGTTGATGGTAATCATGTTGTTGTGCAACCAGAACCTTGCAGGAATTTTGTGATTGCAAACTGCACTCTGTGCAATTTCACATTCATGGTGTGGAAATTGGAGATCCATTCCTCCCCCATGAATATCAAATTCCTCACCCAGGTACTTGGTACTCATGGCAGAACATTCAATATGCCAGCCGGGAAATCCGATACCCCATGGGCTTTGCCAGCGCATGATGTGTTCAGGTGCTGCGTTTTTCCAAAGTGCGAAATCAATTTTATTTCTCTTCTCATCTTGGGATTCTAATGCACGGGTTGTTTCCAATTGCTCATCCAATACCCTCCCGCTCAAAATGCCATACTGCATTCCTTTCGCGCCAAAATCTTTGTGGTATTTCTCAACATCAAAATAAACCGATCCGTTGACGACATATGCATATCCATCCTGGATGATTTTTTCAATCATCACAATTTGCTCAACTATATGGCCTGTTGCAGTTGGCTCAATGCTTGGTTCCAAATTATTGAATGCACGCATGGCCCAATGAAAGAGATTGGTATACTTCTGCACCAACTCCATTGGTTCGAGTTTTTCCAATACGGCTTTTTTGGAAATTTTGTCCTCGCTTTCTCTACCCTCTTCTTCAAAGTGACCTGCATCTGTGATGTTTCTGACATACCGTACATGATATCCCAAATATTTCAAATAGCGGTATACGATGTCAAATGTGATAAATGGCCTTGCGTGTCCTAAGTGACTCTCCCCGCTTACAGTAGGTCCGCATACGTACATGCCCACTTTACCAGGTATAATGGATGCAAACGGTTCTTTTTGACGGGTGAGGGAATTGTAAAATTGCAATGTCGACATAGGAATCAATATGGATGCAAAGATATATATTGATTGTCAGAAGCCTTCATTGTGGGGGAATTGGATATCAGCCAATAGGAAAAAGTGGTCTGAAATCCCCGCTCCTCCCCGTTTGAATTGAACGGTACTGAATGTTGCCGGATGAAAAATATAATCGATGCGCAGGGTGGGAATGGTCTTCAAGAGGAAAGAAAAAGAACTCGTAAAAGTAGACCCAAGAAAAAATCCTTTTTCAAGAAAAGCATCTTTGCGTTGTGCTCTAACAGATTTGTATGCATATGATCCTGGAACATCATTCAGATCTCCAGCAACAATCGTGGGATGTGGAGATTCTTCCAAGATCTGGGATAAAAAATCAGCCTGTGCTCCGTGGGTTTCAAAAGTTTTTTTCATCTTTTTGATGAGATACTTTGACTCCCTTACATCTTCTCTGTCATTTTTTACAGTGCCCAATATCTTGTACTCTCTGTTGCCAAAACCAAATGATTGCAGATGAATGGAATATACCCTGACAGTATCTTTCCCTTTGACAATGTCAGCATAAACCGTTGCCTCTGTATTGTCAGCATCCTGATGCGGGAAAGGAACTGTTCCACCACGGATGATTGGATATTTGGAGAATATGGCTGTGCCGCTGTATTGATTGGATTGAAAAATATCTGAACCATCAAACTGATGAAAGGCATATTGAAACTTTTTTTTCATTGCCTGAAACGGATTTTTTTCTTTTTGATCAGGAAGTGAAATGAATTCCTGGAAGCAGATTACATCAGGTTCATAGGAAGAAATGGCTTCAAACACTTTTGCGATTTGATCATGGTTAACAGGCTTGAAACTGCTTTCGTTATAAGGAATGAAATGCCTGATGTTCCAACTCATCAAACGCAGGACCTCAGGCGACTTTTCTTTTTTGAACACCTCAGGTTGGTGCAACGCAAAATTGAATTGAAAGCTGTATAAACAAAGAGCAAGTGAAAGCAAAGGGTAAATGAAAAAGATTGAGCGTTTAAAAACCCAATACAGCAAGAGCAAAAAAACGATGACAAAGGTGTAAGGGAACAAGAGACTGAGAAATCCCATGAACCAGAACTGTTTGGGATGAACAAAAGGCGCAGAAGCACAGAGCAGCATACATACCATGAGCACCCAGCTGAGGAATTTCATGAAAATGGCAGTGCGACCGGAACTTTTGGATTTCATGGAGCGTCAAAGATCTTTTTTACTGGCCTGTTGCAAAAAAGCTTTCTCTTCATCCGTCAGCTGATCATACCCAAATTGATTGATTTTGTCCAGCAACTCATCCACTCTTTTTTGGGTAAGATTGGGTTTTTTGACAAATGGCTTTCGGCCGGATGAATCATAAAAGGAATGTTGCCTTGATATTTTTTGTTTCTTTTTCCCGGGAGAAAAGAAATGAATGACTTGATTGTAAAAGGAAATCATCCACGAGCCTGGGTCCATTCCTTGTTGAAGCATTCTCACATAGGCAAATCCAACGATCAATCCGGTTAGCTGAGGAATGATGGCCAAGTACCCCTGTGCAGTACTGATATTCAACAGAACATATACCAGGGAAATGATCCACAATGGAATGCCTCCGCCTACCATTGGAAATATTCGATACTTTGGTGACAGCGTTGTTGCAGCGCTTGCCAGTCCGAGGATGCCGGGAATCACCCCCGAAAAAAAAGAGTAGGCTGCTGCTTCTCGTTGAAATATCTGTACAGACAAAATGAATGCGCATCCTGCAATGAAACTGCTGTATATATATGTCGGGAATATTTTATCACCTCCCACCAAATCCTGAATCAGATAGCCAAACATCCAAGTCCAAATCAAATTGCCAATCACTACAATCAGCTTTACCTCGGAGAATTGCATGGTGATGAAAGTCCACGGTCTTGATAAAAATGTCGACGGCTCAGCAGACAAAATAGACCAATAGTAAATATTGCGATAAAAAGCTTCTGGATCCATTCTTGAAAAAGTATAGATGCTTTTGATAAAATTGAGGGCAATGAAAAACATTGCCTGCACAATGATCATCATCAGCAATGGATTGCTTGAATCCCACTTGGTTGAAGGTGTGTAATATCTTGACCCTGTTGCCATATCAATAAAAATGTCTTCGGTTGTTTCTGTTCCAAATCATCACGATTACAATTCCGACGGCTGCACCACCCAAATGAGCAAAATGTGCAATGCCTGTTGAACTGCTCGATACTCCTCCCAGTAAATCCAATACCGCCAATCCGAGCAATGCCCATTTTGCTTTGATAGGAAAAGGTATAGGCAAAATGATCATCTGACTGTTTGGAAATGTGTAGGCAAATGCAGCAAAAATTCCCATCACTGCACCAGATGCTCCCAATGTTGGAACATTCACCATCATATAAAGTTCTTCTGCAGACATCCTGCCTGCATCAAACATCGCAGTGTATTGTGTGATGTCATAGGTAAGTGCCAATGCCTGTGTAATACCCGCACCCAATCCGCATACAAGATAAAATATCAGAAACCTTCCGGGTCCCCATAGATTTTCCAATGTCGATCCAAACATCCACAACGCAAACATGTTGAAGAGGATATGAAAAAACGATTCGGAAGAATGCAGAAACATATAGGTAATGTACTGCCACGGGTGGTAATACTGTGAACTGAAATGATGCAATGCAAAAAGATCTTCAATAGAAATGAGGTCTTGCCCAATGGTGATCTGTGCCAACCAAACGAGTCCGTTGATGATCAAAAGATTTTTGATGACTACCGGTAAAACCTGAAACCTGCCTGGCCTGATATCTGAATCCATATACAATGTTGTTACGCGAAATTAACGATCCTCTCTCAATGTCTCTTCAACTTCAGTTGAACAACATTCTCTATGTGATGGGTATGCGGGAACATATCCACAGGTCTCACTGCCGTAACATCATACTTCTCTCCAAGCAGTTGTAAATCTCTCGCCTGTGTAGTAGGATTGCAACTGACATACACCACTGTTGGAGCTTCCATGTACAGGATCTGATGAATGAGTTTTTCATGCATACCTGCTCGAGGTGGATCTGTAATGATAACATCCGGACGACCATGCTGTTCAAAAAAATCATGCTTGCAGACATCTGCTACATCTCCCGCAAAAAACAGGGCATTGGAGATATCATTGAGACTTGCATTTTCCCTGGCATCATCAATGGCTTCCTCGATCAGTTCAACACCAATGATCTTTTTCGCCTGATCGCTCACAAAAATTCCAATGCTTCCCGTTCCACAGTAAAGATCATAAACAACCTCGTCCCCGCTGAGTTCTGCAAAATCTTTGGTGATTTGATAGAGCTGCTCTGCCTGCCTGGTATTCGTTTGGAAGAATGACTTGGGACCTATCTTGAACTTCCATTGTTTGAGTTGTTCAATGGCGTGCGGATTCCCACTGAACAAAACCGGTGATTGATCAAATATGCTGTCGTTGAATTTTGTATTGACGGTATAATACAGCGATGTGATTTCAGGGAAGCTCAATTTCATAAAATTCATCACCTCCACAATGGCTGCTTGGTCTTGTTCACCAAAAACAACATTGACCATCAGGTCACCTGTTGTACACTGTCTGATCATGAGGTTGCGCATCAATCCAACATGATTTCTGATATCATAAAAACTGAATCCTTTCTCCAATACAAAGTTCCGCAACTGATTGCGAATCATGTTGCTGGGCTCCTGTTGTAAAAAGCATTCATCAATGTCAATTACTTTGTCGAATGCTCCCGGTACATGAAATCCCAATGCTGGGATGGATGGTAGTCCGATGCGCTCCCCTTCTGGAAGCTGCAACGCAGCCATTTCTTCATGGGTAAAATATTTTTTCGAACTGAACGTAAACTCCAGTTTGTTTCTGTAATACCGTGTTTCGCTGGCAGTTGCTATTGGCTTCAAAGCGGGAATTTCCAGTTTACCAATGCGTCTGAGATGTTGTTCCACTTCGGATTGTTTATAGAATGCCTGCTTTTCATAAGGAAGCATTTGCCATTTGCATCCGCCGCATACGCCAAAATGCTTGCAAAAAGGAGCAACCCTGTCACTTGAATATTGATGAAATTTTTTGACGGCCCCCTCTGCCCAATCCTTTTTGTTTTTGGTCAGTCTCACGTCAACCACATCACCTGGAACGGCCCCCTCTATAAAAATTACTTTTCCGTCTTTTTTTGCGAGCGATTTGCCTCCGGCTGCATAGGCAATGACCTCAAGGTTCTCCATCAACGCATCCTTCTTCCTTCTCATATTTAAGATTGATTTATAAAGTTATTGAATAATTTTGCGGAAAGCCCACTGCATGAGAATTCTCTCAATGATTACCGTCCTTCTTCATTGCTGTTCCCTTGCTGTTGCACAGCAAGCATATGAGATCAAAGCAAATATCAAGCCCTTTAACAAGGGTCATCTCTATTTGGCCTATCACTTTGGAAGCAAACAGTATTTGATTGACTCTGCAAAAATTGAATCCTCAGGTGATGCGGTTTTCACCGGAACCAAAAAACTGCAAGGTGGTGTTTACCTGATTGTATTCCCTGAAAAAAACGGTTGGGTGGAATGCATGATTGACAAGGACTTGAAATTTTCCATCAAGGCCGATACAAGCAATCTCATTCAGTCCATGCAGTTTGAAAATTCAATCGACAATACTGTTTTTTCAAAATACCAGCAGAAGTCTTTTGAAATCGGGACCAGCATCAATGAGTTGAGAAAAAAATTGACAGGCAAAGCAGGTGAGCCAACATATGATTCCATCAACAACACCATCAGACAGTTGGGAGAATCCATGCAAAATCATCGATTGGAGATCCAGAAAAAATATCCCAATAGTCTGCTGACTTCCATTTTCCATATCCTACAAGAGCCGGAAGTCCCGCCCGCTGCGAAACACCCGAAAGGAAAATACGACAGCGTCTATGCATATAATTATTACAAAGATCATTTTTGGGATGGCATCAGTTTTACAGATGAGCGATTGATCCGCACGCCCGTTTTACAAGGAAAGTTTGACAGGTACTATGATCAGGTATTGCCGCAGGTTCCGGATTCCTTGATTGTATATGCAGACAAAATGCTGCAGGCTGCAAAACCCAATGAAGAAATGTTCAAATTCATGCTTTCGAGTTTGACAGATAAATATGTGAATCCGAAGTACATGGG